>WFYF01000264.1 GCA_015490255.1 Caldifarciminota bacterium | reverse complement strand
GCGAGTATACACCTGGGGTGTGGTGGTGGGTGCTTTTCTGTTTTATTTCTTTTTCCTGGGTGTGCTGGGACTTCCCCACCATCAGGCCCTCTACCGGAGTCTGGTTTTCCTGGTGGTGGCCTCTCCCTGCGCGGTGGCGCTGTCCGCCCCCACCGCGGTTCTGTCCGCCATCGCCCACGCCGCGCGGAAGGGGATTCTGTTCAAAGGTGGGGTGTATGTGGAGACGCTGGGAGCTTCGGACACGGTGGCTTTTGACAAAACCGGAACCCTCACCCGGGGGGAGGTGGTGGTGGAAAATCTGGTGACGCTGAACGGTTTTCCGGAGGAAGACGTGCTCCGGCTGGCCGCATCGCTGGAAAGCCGATCCGAGCACCCTCTGGCCCGGGCCGTGGTGGCCTTCGCGGAGCAGAAGGGCATCCGGGCGGTGCCTCCGGAGACGTTCCGGTATGAGGTCGGTCGGGGGGTGCAGGGCCGTGTGGAAGGACGGGAAGTGTTCGTGGGCAAACCGGAAGGTCCAGTGCGGGAGGGCCAGGGACGCACGGTGGTGGAGGTCCGGGTGGACGGGAAACCGGCTGCCCTGCTCACCTTTCGGGATGCCCTTCGTCCGGAGGCGCCCCGGGTGGTCCGGGCCCTTCAGGCCATGGGCCGAAAGGTGGTGATCCTCACCGGAGACCGGAAAGATGTGGGAGAGCGGGTGGCCCGGGAGCTCGGGGTGGACGAGGTCTATGCCGAACTCCTGCCGGAGGACAAGGTGGAAGTGGTCCGGCGGCTCCAGCGGGAAGGGCGGCGGGTGGCCATGGTGGGCGACGGGGTAAACGACGGTCCCGTGCTGGCTTCCGCGGATGTGGGGGTGGCCATCGGCGGTGCGTCCACCGACGTGGCCCTTGAGGTGGCCGATGTGGTCCTGATGAAAGAGGGGCTGGAACATCTCCCCTATGCCCTGCGTCTCTCTGCCAAAGCCCGGCGGATCATTTTCCAGAACTTTGCCTTCGCCTTCGGGGTGATTCTCTTCATGGTGGGTCTGAACGTGGTGACAAACGTGCCTCTCACCCTCGGTGTGGTGGCCCACGAGGGTTCCACCGTTGTGGTGATCCTGAACGGGTTGCGCCTTCTGGCCCCGATAGGGGAATCCCCGTGAAATGGCTCCCGGTGTTTCGCTCCCCGAGTTATGAAGAAGCCGTGATCGTGGCGGGGCTTCTTCGTGCCTCGGGGATTCCGGCCGAACTCCGGTATGAGGCCTGGGAGCGGGTGGTGGGCCTTCAGATGACCGGTGTGGAGGTCCTGGTTCCGGAGGATCGGGTGGAGGAAGCGCGGGAGGTGCTGGCTGCGGGAGAAGGGGATTTCACATGAGCCCGGAGCCTTCCCGGAGGATGGTCTTCAGGCGGGCGAGGGCGTCTTCAAAGGGGAGGAAAGGCACGTTCCCGACCCATCTCCGGAAAAAGCGAAGCTGCTGCCGGGCATAGATCCACGTGCGGCGTTTCACGTCCCGGATGGCTTCTTCCTGACTGATTCTGCCTGAGAAATAGGGGAGGAGTTCCCGGTAACCCGTGGTCTGGAATCCGGGGGCCTCGGGGGGATAGCGCTCCAGCAACCTTGCGGTTTCCTCAAACAACCCGTCCTGCACCATCCTGTCCACCCGGTCCTCAATCCTCTGACGCAGCTCGGGATATGACCGGTGGATACCCACCACCACAGGTTCAAATCGGGGGGTGAGAGGGTGTTGCTTCATCCGCAGGCTCATGGGAGTCCCCGTCTGAAAGAACACCTCCAACGCCCGGAGGACCCGCACACGGTCGTGGGGGTGGAGGATCCGGGCCCGTGCGGGATCCACCACGGACAGGACTCTGTGGGGCAGGTCGGGGCTCCGGGCTGCCAGATGTTCCAGACGCTCTCGCAGGGCAGGGTCCGGTGGGGGAGCCGGGAACAGCCCGCGGTGAAGGGCGATGAAATACAGAGGCGTTCCGGCTGTGATCAGCACGGGATCCCCTTTTTCCAGAAAGTGCCGGATGAGCCGCCAGGCTTCTTCGGCAAAGGCATGGGCGTCCCACCGCTCGGAGACGTCCAGAAGATCCACCATAAAGGCGTTGACCCCGCGGATTTCCCTGGGGGGTTTGGCTGTGCCGATCTCCAGCTCGCGGTAAAGTTTTCGGGAGTCGCAAAAGATCACCCGCAGATTGGGGAACACTTCAAGAAGGCGCAGAACAAGGTCCTTCTTCCCCGAAGCGGTGGGTGCAAGGAGCACGGGGATGCGCGGGAGACTCATGGACACCGGGAAAACTTCCCGTGGCCCCAGGGGGACTCGAACCCCCACTTCCGCCTTGAAAGAGCGGTGTCCTATCCCTTAGACGATGGGGCCACAGACAGCGCTAATTATAGCCGGTGGTCGGAGAAATGTCAATCCGTCGGGGGTTTGTCAAAAAATACTGGGGCCAGGGTATCTCTGGACAATTTCCGGCGGCGCCTCGCGCCAGGAGGTATGAAAACAACCAAAACAAAAAGGGCTTCCGTGAGTGCCACCGTGAGGAAGGACAGCGTCCGCAGGTTCATCACCAACAGGAGCATGAACAACGCTTTCCTCACGTACACACGCTC
>WFYF01000263.1 GCA_015490255.1 Caldifarciminota bacterium | reverse complement strand
GACAGGGCCAGACCCGGGAAGATCAGAAGAATATACAGGGGGTCCAGGAACAGCATGGATCAACCCTCCTGGATTGCCTGATCCGCCTTCTCCACTTTCTCCCGGTGAGCCTCCTGATAGGCCCGGATGCGCTCCAAAAGCGCCGGTTTCCTGAGGGCCAGGATTTTGGCGGCGGCCAGAGCCGCCGCTTCCGGCTCCAGCACGGTGAGGGGTGCCACCCCGGAGGGCATCCGGAGGGTGGAAAAGATGTCCGCGCCGCCGAATTTGTCGCTGTATGGGGGGCAGGCGATCACCGGGGCAGCGGTGTGGGCATCCACAAACCCCGACAGGGCGTTGCTTCGCCCTGCGATGGTAATATACACCACCTCATCTCCATAAGTTTTCAAAATTTCCAGCACCTTCAGGGGAACCTTGTGGGCTGAAGCCACCCGGAGAACGCTCTCAAGACCGAAATATTCAAGCGTTTTCTGAATCTTCCGGGCATGGGGCTCATCCGAGCCCGAGCCCATCAGAATCACCACATCGGGCATGGCTGTTATTCCTTTTTTGAGGAAGCGGATGCCCCGGTGTCACTTCGGGACGAGGAGGAGCCGCCTTCTCCACTGGTGGAGGGCTTCCGGGCATAATCGGTGATGTAAAATCCGGAGCCTTTGAACACCAGCCCCACACTCCCGGAAAAGGTTCGTTCCACCGTACCTCCGCACCGGGGACAGGCGGTGGGGACATCGCTTGCGCGCAGAATCAGCTCTTCAAAAGTGTGTCCGCATGCACTGCACCGGTAGGTGTAGATGGGCATGCAATCCCTCCTTTTTCCCGGCCGGCAGCCGCCTGAAGGCGGCTGCCGGCCCATCTTCCTCAGAACTCGTCAAAGTCGCCGCCGCCAGGTGCGGGCGCTTCCTTCTTCTTCTCCTTGATCTCCGTCACCAGCGCCTCGGTGGTGAGGAGCAGCCCGGCGATGGAGACCGCGTTCTGGAGGGCGATCCGCTCCACCTTGGTGGGATCAATGACGCCGGCTTCAAACATGTCCACATACTCGCCGGTGAGCGCGTTGAAGCCCTCGTTGCCGCTGCGCCGCTTCACCTCTTCCACCACGAGATAGCCGTTGTAACCGGCGTTCTCGGCGATCCACCGCAGGGGCTCCACCAGGGCTTTCTTCACAATCTGGACCCCGATCTTCTGATCGCCCTCCACCTCTTTCTCCAGCGCGTCCAGAGCGGAGAGGGTCCGGATGAAGGCGGTGCCACCGCCGGCCACAATCCCTTCTTCCACCGCGGCCTTGGTGGCGTGGAGGGCGTCTTCAATGCGGGCTTTCTTCTCTTTCATCTCGGTTTCGGTGGCCGCACCCACATAGATCACGGCCACGCCGCCCGCGAGCTTCGCCAGGCGCTCCTGGAGTTTCTCCCGATCATAGTCGGACTTGGTCTCTTCAATCTGCTTGCGGATCTGGGCGATCCGGGCCTGGATGTCCTCCTTCTTCCCGGCGCCCTCCACGATGGTGGTGTGCTCCTTCGTCACCACCACGCGCTTGGCCCGGCCCAGGTCCTCCAGGCGGGCGTTCTCCAGCTTCATGCCGGTTTCTTCACTGATCACCTGGCCGCCCGTCAGGATGGCGATGTCCCGGAGCATCTCTTTGCGCCGCTCGCCATAGCCGGGGGCCTTCACCGCGCAGACCTGGAGCACACCCCGGAGCTTGTTCACCACCAGGGTGGCCAGGGCTTCGCCCTCCACGTCCTCCGCGATCACCAGCAGGGGCTTGCCCACCTCGGCCACCCGCTGAAGCACGGGGAGGAGGTCCTTGACCGCGGAGATCTTCTTGTCGTGGATCAGGATGAAGGCGTCCTCCAGGACGGCCTCCATCTTCTCGGGATCGGTGATGAAATAGGGAGAGATGTATCCGCGGTCAAACTGCATCCCCTCCACCACGTCCACATAGGTCTCCACCCCCTTGGCCTCCTCCACCGTGATCACGCCGTCCTTGCCCACCTTGTCCATCGCCTCGGCGATCTTCTTTCCGATCTCGTTGTCGTTGTTGGCCGAGATGGTGGCCACCTGCTCAATTTCCTTGGACTCCTTCACCTCTTTGGAGAGCTTCTTGAGCTCCTCCACCACCCGGGCCGCCGCTTTGTCAATGCCCCGCTTCACTTCCGTGGCGTTGGCCCCGGCGGCCACGAACCGCAGACCCTCCCGGAAGATGGCCTCTGCCAGCACGGTGGCCGTGGTGGTTCCGTCACCGGCCACATCCGAGGTCTTGGAGGCCACTTCCCGGACGAGCTGGGCACCCAGGTTTTCAAAGGGATCAGGCAGTTCAATTTCTTTGGCAACGGTCACCCCGTCCTTGGTGATGGTGGGGGACCCGAACTTTTTCTCCAGCACCACGTTCCGTCCGGCAGGTCCCAGGGTGACCCGGACGGCCTTGGCCAGCTTCTCCACACCCCGGAGCAGGGCACGGCGAGCTTCGTCGTTGTAAAGGATTTCCTTGGCAGCCATCGCTTCCTCCTCCTTTTATTCTTCCAGGATCGCCAGGATTTCGTCCTCCCGCATCACCAGATACTCATCATCCCCGACCTTCACTTCGGTCCCGGCGTATTTGGAGAAGAGCACCAGATCCCCTTCCTTGACCTCCATGGGCATCCGCTCGCCTTTGTCGTTCAGCCGGCCGGGACCCACCGCAATCACCTTGCCCTTCTGCGGACGCTCTTTGGCCGTGTCGGGAATAATGATGCCTCCCTTCTTCTCCTCTTCTTCCTCAATCCGCTGAACCACCACACGGTCCGCCAGCGGTTTGATCTTCATGAGCCACCTCCTGTTTTTGGTGTCGTTTGAGATTCTGGTTCACCTCACCCTTCCACAATCCAACACGCGGATGGAAGAAAGGCATGCAGCGTGGATTCAGAATTCGTTAAGCGGATATATTATAGAAAATCTAAACCGGCGTGTCAAGATGTTCTCTCATGTCTCCAGAACAGGGGGACCCCGGAGGACCACCAGGATGGGAAAGGGACCCCGGGACTGTCTGGCTTTGAGACGCGCACATCGCTTCCGGAAGGTGGAGATATCCCGCGAAAAGTGCGTTACGCGGAGGCTTGTCCGGGCAGTCCAGACAGTTCGTGCCGGGAGGCGTACAATGGGAACCGGAGTGCCGAGAAACACCCGCAACGGGACCCATCAGGAGGAGGTTCCATGGTTGGATGGCTGCTGTGGATGGTGGCTCAGATGCCCGCACCGTCCATCACGGTGGATGGCGTGGTCTCACCGGGGGAGGACTGGCTTCTTCTGGGCGTGTCCACGACGGCAGGTGATCCCGCGCTGAGTCTGGACACCCTCTGGGGATACCTCACCGCCGACACCCTCTATGTTGCCTTCCAGGCACGGGGGAACTTCCCGCTGGATACGCTGGTTTTTGTGATTCCACTGGACAGGGATCGGGTGGATGGCATCTCCTGTGCCTATGGAAACTGCACTGCGGACCCGGCCGGTTTCCAGGTGCTGTTCGGGAACGAGCGCGCCACGGTCCTGGGAGGCTGGGACACCCTGTATTTTGCCCCGGACCATGCGCTGGTCCTTCGTACCTTTCCTGACCCGGACGGCGGGGGAGGGGTGTGCATTGGAGAGGCCCTGCGTCACTCCGGGGTTCTGGGATGGACCGCCACAACTGCCGCGGGACTGTGGGCGTGCGGCTTCAGCTCCGGATTTGACACCCTGGTGGTGGAGTGGAAGATCGCCATGCAGGACCTGGAAATTTTTGACGTGGTGCAGGCGTTTCATCTCAACCTCTACGGTGTGGTCAAGGACCAGGCTGATCCCTCCCAGAACAGCGCGGTGGACTGCATCCCCATGGACGTTCAGTGCGGTGATGCCGCCAGCGAGCGCCAGGACGCAGACACCCTCAGCGCCCTGGTTCGGCTGTCTCGTTACCGGCGTACCGGCGAGGGGCTCCGGATCACGGAGGTGTATTACGATGCCCCCACGGGTGAACCCGAACCGGCTTCCGAGTTTGTTGAGGTGCTGAACACCGCATCGGATACGGCTGACCTTTCCTTTTTTATCTTCACCGACGAGGTGCTTTCCACCACCGGGGAAGGGCGTTTTCAGCTTCCCAAAGACGTGTATCTTCCGCCCGGTGCCTTTCTGGTTCTGGCCAGCGACGCCGATTCCGTGGACAAATACCATCTTTCTGATCCTGCCGATCCCCTGCCGGGCATTTACCCCTATCCCGTCCTGATCGCCTATGGAGGTCGCACCTTCACAGGCACCATCAGCCTGGCCAACACGGGAGATGATGTCCACCTCTTTGGGGGCCAGGTCTCTCCCTATGACACCACGCTGCTCGTGGGGGTGGACAGCGTGTGGTACGGCAACGGCGGGGACGTGGGCAGCGCCGGTGCGGCCGCCACCGTGCCTTCCGGGTGGTCTCTGGAGCGCAAAACCTATGGTCTGTGGTCGGGAACGCCGGCCCAGGATTTCGTTCAGGCGGTTCCCGCACCGGGAGATCTGCCTCCCCAGTTTGTTCAGATCGGTCAGCCCGTTTACACGGCTTCCGGAGGAGGGGTGTGGGTGGTGGAGGTCGTGCTGGGCGACACCCTGCCGGAGGGAGATACCATCCAGACGGATTCTCTCTATTATCGCGTGAGCACCGATGGGGGCAACACCTGGTCTTCCTGGACCGCGGTGTTTCACGATTCGGTGGGCACTTATCCCAAGACCGCGGGGGTGGTGCAGCGGTATTATTACAGCATCCCCGATTCGGTCGGAGGACAGCCCGTGACCCACGTGGAATATTACGCCCGGGCATGGGATGCCTGGGGGCGGGCCTTCGGAGACAGCGCCACCACTTCTGGCGGGGTGGTGACCGGTGTGGCAGAAGGCGTGCGGGGGTCCGGGATTCGGCTGAAGGTGTTGCCCCGGGGTCTCCGTCTTTCGGGGCTTCCACCGGGAAGTCGGGTGGTGCTCATGGACGTCCTCGGCCGGCGCCGGGGCGTGTTTCGGGCAGACCGGCGTGGAGAGCTCCGGATCCGTCTGAATCGGGCGGCAGTGATCTTTCTCCGCCTTCCGGGGGGGAAGACCCGCCGGGTGGTGCTCCCCTGATCCGTTTACCGGATCTCTCGTGGGGTGTGGTGCGGGCGTTGATGCACCGGAAGGGGGGCTTTATCCTTACGCCGCCATGCTGATTCCAGAGCGGTATCGTCACATCCACTTTGTGGGCATTGGCGGGTCCGGGATGTCCGGACTCGCCGAGATCTTCCATCACCTGGGCTTCCGGGTCCAGGGCTCGGACCTCCACGAGAGCCCCACCACCCGGCGCCTGGAGCGCCTGGGCATCCGGGTGTTTTATGGCCACGACGCCCGTCACGTGGGCGACGCCCAGGCGGTGGTGTATTCCTCCGCCGTGCCCCTGTCCAACCCGGAGCTCCAGGAGGCCCTTTCCCGGGGCCTTCCCGTGATTCCCCGGGCGGAGATGCTGGCCGAACTCATGCGGATGAAATACGCCATCGCCGTGAGCGGGGCCCACGGAAAGACCACCACCACCTCCATGATCGGCCACATGCTCCACCACCTGGGCCTGGCGCCCACCACCATCGTGGGGGGCATCCTCCGGGGCTACGGCTCCGGTGCGGTGGTGGGGG
>WFYF01000262.1 GCA_015490255.1 Caldifarciminota bacterium | reverse complement strand
GGTGAGCACGGGGGCCAGGATCACCAGGAGATCCCGGAGGATGGTGAACAGCGCGGTCTGCGCGCTCCGGCGGCCTGGAGAAGCCGGCGCCCACGTGTAGAGGCGGTCCTTCAAAACGTCCAGATAGAAACTGGACAGATCCACGCCCATATAGTTCATGAACAGATGAAAGAGGCGGTGAAGCTCAAAGGTTTCATAGGCCCGGCGGGCCTCTTCTTTGAAGATCTCGTGCCGGTGGAGCATATAGCGGTCCAGAGGGAAGAGGGCTTCCAGCGGAAGGGCGTCCCGGGCAGGATCAAAATCGTAGAGGTTTCCCAGGAGAAACCGCAGGGTGTTCCGGAGTTTGCGATAGGCGTCCACCAGGCGTTTCTGGATCTCCGGACCCATCCGCATGTCCTGGGTATAGTCCGCGGAGATCACCCACAGGCGCAGGATTTCGGCTCCGTAGCGCTGGATGATTTCCTGGGGGGCGATCACGTTGCCCAGGGACTTGTGCATGGCCCGCCCCTCTTCGTCCACCGTCCAGCCGTTGGTGATCACCACCCGGTAGGGCGGCCGTCCCTCCTCCGCCATGGCCAGCATCAGGGACGCGTTGAACCACCCCCGGTGCTGGTCCGGCCCCTCTAAATACATGTCCGCCGGCCAGGGAAGATCCCGGGCTGGCAGCACGATCAGGGACGTGGCGCCGGAATCAAACCACACATCCAGAATGTCGTGCTCTTTGGCGAAGGCGTCACTTCCGCACTTCGGACAGCGGTATCCGGGGGGCAGAAGTTCCTTCGGGGTGCGGGCATACCACGCATCAGCCGATTCCTTCCGGAAAATCTCCGCCACGTGGCGAATCACCGCCGCCTCCAGCACCACCTCGCCGCAGGCCTCACACCGGAAGGCCGGGATGTTCACCCCCCAGATGCGCTGGCGGGAGAGCACCCAGTCCGGACGCTCCTCCACCGAGGCCCGGATGCGCTCCCGGGAGGTGGGAGGATACCAGGTCACCCCATCAATGGCCGAAAGGGCCTGTTTGCGCAGGTCGTTGTGATCCACGGACAGAAACCACTGCCAGGTGGCCCGGAAGATCAGGGGGTTGTGGCACCGCCAGCAGTGGGGATAGCTGTGGCGCACCTCCCCCACGTGGAAGAGGGTCCCCCGCTCCCGGAGGGTGTCCACCACCCGGGGGTTGGCCTCGTGGGTGGTGAGGCCCCGGGCCCATTCTGGCACCTCGTCCGTGAACCGCCCTTCCTCGTCCACGGGGGAGAACACTTCCAGGCCATACCGCTGGCCCACCTCAAAGTCTTCCCGTCCGTGTCCCGGTGCGATGTGGACGATGCCCGTACCTTCCTCCAGGGACACAAAATCGGCGAGCACGCCCACGCTTTCCCGGTCCAGAAAGGGGTGGGCGAAGCGCGCTCCCTCCAGCACCCGGCCGGGCACCTCCGCCAGCCCCCGGACCTCCTGACCTTCAAAGAACCGTTTTTTCAGGGCGGGCAGGAGGGCCCGGGCGAACAGCAGCCGCTGGCCGGCGACCTCCACCAGGACATAGGTGGCTTCCGGATGGAAGGCAAAGGCGCGGTTGGCGAACAGCGTCCAGGGCGTGGTGGTCCACACGAGCAGGTAGAAGGGGCGAAAGTCCGCAAGTTCCTCCGGCACTTCCCGGGCTTCAGCCAGAAACCAGAGGGAGGGAGAGGTCTTTTCCCGATATTCAATCTCCGCCATGGCCAGGGCGGTGCGGCAGTGGGGGCACCAGTGGATGGGCATGCGCTGGCGATAGACATACCCCTTCTCCACCAGATCCGCCAGGATCAGGAGTTCCCGGCCCTCATATTCCGGATCCATGGTGAGATAGGGCCGATCAAAGTCCCCGAACACCCCCAGGCGCTCAAATTCCTCTTTCTGGATCTCCACCCACCGGAGGGCAAACGCCCGGCAGGCTTTGCGGATGTTCAGCCGGACCGCATCGTCCAGACGGGAGGGGTCCTCCAGCAGGGTCTGGAGCTCGGGGTTTTCTTTCTTCACCGCGTTCTCAATGGGCAGGCCGTGGTTGTCCCAGCCGGGCACGAAGGGGGTGCGGAAACCGGCCAGGGCGTGGAATTTCACGAAGATGTCTTTCAGGATCTTGTTCAGGGCGTGTCCCAGGTGGATGTGGCCGTTGGAATAGGGCGGGCCGTCGTGAAGGACAAAGGTGGGGGCGTTCTTGCGCCGCTCCAGCATCCGTTCATAGATCCGCCGCTCTTTGAAGAAGCGCTGGAACTCGGGCTCCCGCTCCGCCAGGCGCGCCCGCATGGGAAAGTCCGTGCGGGGCAGGTTCAGGGTGTCCTGATAGGAGTTTTTCTCCTTCTTTCTGGCCATGATGCCCTCAATCGTTCAGGTGGAAACTCCGGCCGATATGGGCCATGAACTCCTCCCGGGTCCGCAGATCGGAGCGAAACAGGCCCAGGACTTCGCTCGTGACCATCTTGTTCCGGGGTTTTCTCACCCCCCGCATCACGGAACACAGGTGGATGGCCTCAATCACCACCGCCACCCCCCGGGGCTGGAGAAGTTCCTGGAGGGCGGTGGCGATCTGGACGGTCAGGCGCTCCTGGACCTGGAGGCGCCGAGCGAAGTGGTCCACGATCCGGGGAATCTTGGACAGGCCGATGATCTTGCCCTTCGGGATATAGGCCACGTGGGCCACGCCGAAAAAGGGGAGCATGTGGTGCTCGCACATGCTGTAGACGTCAATGTCTTTGACCACCACCATCTGGTCGTATTCAATGTCAAAAATGGCGTTGTTCACGATTTCCTCAAGGTCCTGCTGATAGCCCACCAGCACCTCGTCCAGGAACATCCGGGCGATGCGTTCCGGGGTCTTCTGAAGGCCCTGCCGGTCGGGATCCTCTCCCACCGCCTCCAGGATGGCCCGGACGCTTTTCTCAATCCGGCGATAATTCCGCCTGCTCTTTTTCATCGGCCACATCCTGCACCTCTTCCTGGAAAACCCTCTGGTTTCGTGTGGGGCTATTATACGAACTGGAGAAAGGACCTTCCAGCATGCACGACGGAGCCGACAGAAAGTCCGCCCGGATTGAAGGTTCGCCCGTGCCGCCGTATCTTTGAGGCGTTATGCAGGGAACGCTCACCGTCACCGCCGCCCTGGGTGCAGGGGTGCTGTCTTTTCTGTCCCCCTGCGTGCTGCCCCTGATCCCGGGGTATGTGTCCTTTATCACGGGACTTTCCGTTGAGGAACTGCGGGGACCGTTGCCCTTCCGGACGGTGCTGGGACGGGTGTTGCTGCGAAGCCTGGCCTTTGTGCTGGGGTTTTCTCTGATTTTTGTGCTTTCCGGTGCCGCCGCCACCACCTTGGGGCAGTTTCTCCAGAGCCACAAAACCCTGTTTGAAAAGATTGCCGGGGTGGTGATCGTGATCCTGGGGCTTCACCTCACAGGGTTGATCCGGATCCCGCTCCTGAACTATGAGAAGAAAACCTATGTCCGGGGCAATGCGGGTCTCCCCATGGCGTTTCTGGTAGGCATGGCCTTCGCCTTCGGCTGGACCCCGTGCATCGGCCCCATCCTGGTGGGCATTCTTGGGCTGGCGGCCACCCAGGACACGGTGCTCCAGGGAATGGGCCTTCTGGGAGTGTATTCTCTCGGACTGGGCATTCCCTTCATCCTTTCTGCCCTGTTTATTCAGGGGTTCTTCTCCTTCTTTTACCGGACCCGCCGGCTTCTCCGGTGGGTGGAGGTGGTGGCGGGTCTCCTGCTCGTGCTCATCGGGCTGGCCATGTTCTTCGGTCAGCTCCAGGTTGTGCTGGGATACCTTCCGTCCTGGACTTATAATTTCGTGAAATAACGCACCGCGTCGCGGAGGGGTGCCCGAGCGGACGAAGGGGCGCGATTCGAAATCGCGTAGGGGGCGAAAACCCCCTCGAGGGTTCGAATCCCTCCCCCTCCGCCTGATCCCGGGATGAAACGCGTTCTGGTTCTGAACGGTCCCAACCTCAACCTCCTGGGGGAGCGGGAGGTGGCGGTGTATGGGACGGAGACCCTGGACGCCATCTGCTCCCGCATGGAACGCCTGGGCAG
>WFYF01000261.1 GCA_015490255.1 Caldifarciminota bacterium | reverse complement strand
TTCCGTCAGGCCGCGGTCTCTCCATGCTTCATCCCCGCTCCATCCGCCAGTTCACCCCCGCGCTGAACCGGAGGTCGTTGGGCTTCACCCCTTCCGGCACCACCGAAGTGTAACGGTCTTCCGCCTCCATCAGAAACGAGAGACCCGCGCCCAGCGGGGCTTCCAGCCGGAAGGTGGCCAGAATCTGAACATCCGCCCAGTCCGAAAGG
Organism: Caldifarciminota bacterium; assembly: GCA_015490255.1. Taxonomy (GTDB): domain Bacteria; phylum Hydrothermota; class Hydrothermia; order S141-80; family S141-80; genus S141-80. The sequence goes on along the minus strand of WFYF01000261.1, from coordinate 5,452 downwards.
GCCGGTTTATAGAAAAGCAGAAAGCGAAGACTCACGCCGGTGGCGGTCTTCCACTCCAGTTTGGGCCGGATGGAGATCCGGACATCCCGGGTGGGGGCCTGCGAGGCAAATTTTTCCACGGCATACAGAGGGGCGGCGCTCAACGAAATCTCCCGATCCGGTGCTTCCAGAAACCGGTATTTCAGCCCCAGACCGCCATCGCTCCGGTAAGAGAGATGGGCCACCGGATCGGCAAAATATGTCCCCAGGAGAAAAAACTCCAGCCGGGGAGAAAGGGGAAGGTCCATCTGGACGCCCCCTTCCAGCGTGTTGGCCGTGACCGTGGTGTCCTGGAGACCGTACCCCGCCTTCACAAACCCCGAAACGCGGGTGTGACCTGCGTGATGCCCTCCTTCCAGCCGACCGGTGATCACCATCAGGTTGCTGTTGCCCTGAAAAACAGCTCCCTGGAGGTTCACGCCCACAAACCAGGACACAATCCAGTGGATCATCGTCTCCTCCTTCTCCGGTGCGGGAGGAAGTATACGCCGAAGGCCAGAAACCTTCAAAATCCGGGACGGAGACGGGACAGCAGGGCCTGAACGGTTTTGACCTTGGGCTGGATCACCAGCCGGCAGTAGGGGTTGTGGGGGTTGCGCTCGGCATAGCGGTGATGATAGGCCTCCGCTGGCCAGAAGGCTTCCAGAGGCCGGACTTCGGTGACGATGGGGTCCCGGAACCGCCTGGAATGTTTGTGCATGGCCCGGCGGATCACCGGCTCGTCTTCGGGATGCCCATAGAGGATGATGGATCGGTACTGGGGACCCACATCCGGTCCCTGGCGGTCCGGTGTGGTGGGATCGTGAGCATGGAAAAACACATCCAGCAGAAAAGAAAGGTCCACCTTCCGGGGGTCATACACCACCCGCACCACCTCGGCGTGGCCGGTGGTGCCGGTGCACACTTCCGCATAGGTAGGACGGGCTTTCCAGCCCCCCGCATACCCTGGCGTCACCTCCACCACACCAGGGATCTGCTGGAACACCGCCTCCATGCACCAGAAACAACCCCCTCCGAGCACAATTTCCCGGAGAGAAGACCGCGCCGGGGGGCGGCCGCCCCCCGGCGAATCAGCGGACCTCAACATCAATGGTCCGGGGTTTTACCCGCTCGCTCTTGGGCAGAACGATCTCCAGGATGCCCTGTTTGTAGGAAGCTTTCGCCTTCTCCCGATCCACGTCCACCGGCAGCCGCACGGCGCGATAGAACTTGCCGTAATAGATTTCCCGGTGATGGTAGTTCTTCTCTTTTTCTTCCTTTTCCTCGCGGCGTTCACCGGAGATCACCAAGGTGTCATCCGTGATGGTCACTTTGATGTCGTCTTTCTCCATGCCCGGGACTTCCGCCCGCACGATCACCGCGTCGTCGGTTTCCTCCACATCCACCGCCGGAAGCCACAGGGTCTCCCGACCTTCCCGGACCCCCCGGCCCGTGGCCAGGGTGCTGAACAGCCGATCCAGCTCCTCCCGGATGGAGAGGAGTTCCCGGAAGGGATCCACTGGAAAGATTTCCCGTGCCATGTTTCACCTCCTTGCGTGGCGTTGTTGTCAGGAAATATGATAATGCTTCGTTAAGGTTTTGTCAAGAGTCCTGGGTTGTCCTCCAGACCAGCTCCGCGCGGAGGCCCCAGAAAAATCCCTCCAGAAGCCCGTCGGAAGATGTGTAGACAGGCACGCCCACCGGGCCTTCCCATCCCGGTCGGGCAAGTTCTATGAGGACCCCCCACCCTTCATGCGTCCAGCGGAGAAAGGGGGCAAAAAACAGTCCGCTGCCGCTGAGCACGTTGCCCTGCTGCCCGTGCCCGGCATACATCTCCGTCACCCACCGGACGCCCAGGCTTATGGGCCCGATTCGTCCTTCGTGGCGGAAGAAGGTGCGGATCACGCCGTAACGGTAGGTGTTGCCGTCCACCGCTCCCATCAGGAACCCCACGCCAGGCTGCATGACCTGAACAAACACCTCCTTCTCCCGGAGGGAATCCCCCCACGGGTTGCGATAGCGGAACCCGATCCAGGAATCCAGACTCCCCTTCCGCCAGCCGGCACCCAGACTGAACTGATAGGGACGGCGGGTCTCCCCGGTCCCAACAACGCCCTGATCCAGCCGCTCCCGGGTGTTCCAGAACACCGCTTCCGCGAACACCATCCCACGGCCGCCCCCGGCCACCCGCAGGGCGGTCTCCTGGATCCTCTGCGAAATCGTATCCCCGAGGAGGGTGCTTGTGTGGGCCGTATAGCCCAGGGCAAACCCGGTTTCCACCCACAGGATCAGCATCCACATCATGGCCGGCCTCCCTTTCAGTCAATCACCTCCAGCACCAGGGGCCGGGAAGGCGGCGGGGCTTCACCAAACCGGTATGCCTTGTTGAGCAATCTGCGCGCTTCCTCCAGACGGTTTCTGTCGTTTGCCCGGATCTCCACTACCGGCTCACCCTTCTCCACCCGGTCTCCCGTCTTCCGGAGCACCCGCAGGCCCACCTTCGGGTCCACCACGTCCTCGGCTTTTGCCCGACCGGCTCCCAGAACGGTGGCCGCAAGCCCCACCCTCAGGGTGTCCATCCCCACCACATACCCGTCGGCCGGGCTTTCCATCACCGCCACATGATTCACCGCCAGGAAGTCCTCCCGGAACACCGCTTCCGGATCTCCACCCTGGGCCTGGACCATGGCCTCCCATTTCGCATAGGCCTTTCCGGAATCCAGGTGCTCCCGGGCCCGCTCCCGTCCCTCTTCCAGAGTCCCGAACCCCACCATCGCATACAGATGGGCCGCCAGTTCCACCACCAGTTCCCGGACATCTTCCGGTCCCTTCCCCTGGAGCACCTCCACGCTCTCGGCCACTTCCAGGGCGTTCCCCACCATCACGCCGAGGGGCCGGTCCATATCGGTGAGCAGCGCCCGGACCTTCACCCCCATGCCTTTGCCGATTTCCACCATGGTGCGAGCCAGCTCCCGGGCCCGGTCCATCTCCCGCATGAAGGCCCCGCTCCCGGTTTTCACATCCAGGATCAGGGCGTCCAGCCCTTCCGCGAGTTTCTTGGACATGATGCTGGAAGCAATCAGGGGGATGCTCTCCACCGTGGCGGTGACGTCCCGGAGGGCATAGAGTTTCCGGTCGGCCGGCACCAGTTTCTCCGTCTGGCCCACGATGGTGGCCCCCACCTCCCGAAGCACCCGGGCCATCTCTTCGGGATTCAGGCGGGTGTTGTAGCCGGGGATGGACTCCAGTTTGTCCAGGGTCCCTCCGGTGTGCCCCAGGGCCCGTCCGCTGATCATGGGAACATACATGCCCAGGCTGGCCAGGAGGGGCGCCAGGGGCAGGGAGATCTTGTCCCCCACCCCGCCTGTGGAATGTTTGTCCACCACCGGTCCGGACAGGTCAAACCGGAGGACCTCGCCGGACTCCATCATCCACCGGGTGAGGTGCGTGGTCTCTTCAAAATCCATGCCCTGGAAGAACACGGCCATCAGCCAGGCGGCGATCTGATAGTCCGGAACGGTTCCCTTTACCACGCCGTCCACAAAAAAGCCGATTTCCTCCGCGGTGAGTTTTCCCCCATCCCGCTTTTTCCGGATGATGTCCACTGCGCGAAGCATGGAGACCTCCTGGTTCGTTTTCTCCAGAGTATATCTGGCTGGCGGGGTTTTTTCAAGTCCGGCCTGACTTTTCGGGGGAAATGGTGTATCCTTGTTCCACGTGGTCAAACAGGAGGGATGGCATGTGGCGGCATGGCTGGCTCTCTCTTTTCCTGGTGGTACCGGCCCTTCACGCCCAGCGGGTGGAGGTCAAAACCCCCGCAGGAAGCGTGACCATCACGGTGGAAGAATCTTCGGACCGCGTCTCAACGCGGCAGATCATCCGGGAGATCCTGGAGCGTCTGGAAGTGCTGGAAGAAATGCTGGAAGATTCTCCCCGCTCCCGGCATCGGGCCCGGCAGCTCCTGCGCGAGATCAGGGGACTTCTGGCCCTCCTGCCGGAAGACGAGCGGGTTCCCATCGTGATCGTGCCCGGGGAAGATGAACCGCGCCCCCGGAAGGGCATGGCTCCGGAGGCCTTTGAGAGACTGCTCCAGCAGCTGGAAGATGCCTCGTTTGCGGACGATCAGCTCTCTCTTTTGAAAACGGCTGCGACCCACAACACCTTCACAGCCCATCAGGCGCAGCGTATTCTGGAAGTGTTTGACTTTGAAGAGGACCGTCTCAAAGCCGCGGAGATCCTCGCCCCCCGGATCGTGGATCGGGAAAACCTCCACAGACTGTATGAGGCTTTTGAATTCTCCGATTCCAGGGAGAAGCTTCAGGAGATTCTTGAAGGGAACTGATCGGGCAGCGCGATGCTTGCAAAGCCCCCGGGCACCCTGTATCCTTGACATGGTTGGGTTCTAACAGGAGGGATGGGATGGAACTCAAAAAGTCGTCCCTGGGGATGGAGGCCAACATCGCGGCAGGGCTCGCCTATGTGCTGGGCTGGGTGACCGGACTGATCTTCTTCCTGGCGGAAAAAGAGAGCGAGTTCGTGAAGTTCCACGCCGCCCAGTCCCTGATCACCTTCGGCGGCCTCTTTATCCTGGGGTTTGTGGTGGGCATGGTGCCTCTGGTGGGCTGGATGCTGGCACTCTTTCTCCCTCTGGTTTCTTTTGTCCTCTGGATTGTCTGTCTGATCCAGGCCTTTCAGGGCAAGTGGTTTGAGGTTCCCCTCGTGGGTCCCTATGCAAAGAAAATGGCGGGGCTTGAGGGGACAGCCTAATCCCGAACCACCTCGCGAAGGAACCTTTCTGCCGCCTCCACAGGATCCGGGGCGGGGGGAATCCCCCCCGGATCCATGTTCCGGATGTTTCCGGCAAGGAGGAATCCCTCTCGCTTCAGGAACTCCGTGATCCGGCGAGCCTCCTCCTGGGCAAGAGGAGAGGGGATTTCCACCACCCACCAGGAAACCTGGCGGAGGTGCTCCTGTCGCCGGGCCTCGGCGGCGAGAAGGCTGTCCAGCCGGTCCAGATAAGGGTCTTCCGCCCCGGAAGTGCCCCACAGACGGTGGAGCCTGGCCTTTCGCTCCCGGATATCTCTCCGCCAGTCCCGCAGAGCCTGAAGCCAGGAAGTCCGGTATATTCCCCACGAAAGCACCCGGAGGGCCATGCCTGTCGGCGGCATGTCCATCACCACAAAACGCACCGGAGCCGTCAGGACTTCCACCATGGCCTGGAGCAGTGCCTCTTCTTCGTCTCCCGGGATCCGTGCGGCCCTGTGGAGGGGCCGGGCGAGATAGGCAAGCCGGGGAAACCGCTCGTGGATGAGCCGGATCAGACGCTCCCGATAGGCTTCTTCCCTCCGGGTCAGGTCCACCTCCTGGAGGAAAAGGCCGGGCTGGACCTCCCGGGGGGCATCCCCCAGCGCCACCCCCGCAAGATCCCCCAGAT
>WFYF01000260.1 GCA_015490255.1 Caldifarciminota bacterium | reverse complement strand
GTGTACGGCGGCGCGGCCGCCCGTCCTTTTGAAACCTTCGCCCACGCCCTTCATAGCCGGCTGTATCTGCGGATTGCCACCGAACTCTATCTCAAACGCCTGATTGTGGGGGGCTTTCCCCGGGTGTTTGAAGTGGGGAAAAACTTCCGGAACGAAGGGATTGACCGCCTGCACTTTCCGGAGTTCACCATGTTAGAGGCCTATGCCGCCGGGTGGGACTATACCGACTGGATGCGGGTCACCGAGGATCTCCTCTCCCGCCTCGCCCTCACCCTCCACGGCCAGCACGAAATCCCCTTTCAGGGGAAAACCCTTTCTTTCCAGCCGCCCTTTGCCCGCATCTCCTTCATGGAGGCCCTGCGGGAACATACGGGAGCGGACCTGCTGGAAATTCCGGAAGCGCGCCTGCATGCCATCGCCCGGGAAAAAGGGCTGGAACGTCCAGAAAAATACACCCGGGCCAAAATCCTGGACAAGCTCTTTGATCTCCTTGTGGGAGACCACATCGTGCATCCCACTTTCGTGATGGACCATCCCCGGATCCTTTCGCCTCTCGCGAAAGCCCACCGGAAGGACCCCCGCCTGACCGAACGGTTTGAGCTCTTTGTGGCGGGCATGGAGGTGGCCAACGCTTTCTCCGAGCTCAACGACCCCGTGGATCAGCGGGAGCGCTTTGAAGCCCAGCTCCGGGAGAAAGAGAAGGACCCGGAAATCCCCACGGAGATTGACGAGGATTTCCTCACCGCCCTGGAATACGGGATGCCCCCCACCGGGGGGATCGGCTATGGCATGGATCGGATCGTCATGATCTTCACGGATCAGCCGTCCATCCGGGACGTGATCCTTTTTCCGCAACTGAGACCACGGGAGGGATAGCATGCGGGTGAAGCAGTTTCTCTGGCCTCTGGGGGCCCTGACCACCCTGGCCGTGGGGTTTTTCCTGGGCCTCTCCATTGAGGGAGAAGAGGCCGCAAGACTCCGGAAGACCAACCGCCTTCTGGGCGAGGTGATCCGCTATGTGGACCAGTTCTATGTGGAAGATGTGGACATCCCCGACATGATGGAAACCGGTATCGCTCGGATGGTGAACAGCCTGGATCCCTTCTCCGAATTTCTCAAACCCGAAACCCGGGAGGAATGGGACATTGCCACCCACGGGGAATACGGCGGTCTCGGCATTGTGATCTCCTCCCAGGGCGGCGTGCTCACCGTGATCAGCGTGATGGAGGGCACCCCCGCCTATCGGGCCGGCATCCGGCCCGGCGACCGGATCGTGGAGGTGAACGGGGAGTCCACCCAGGGATGGACCAGCCGGGATGCCGTGAAACGCCTTCGGGGAGAGCCGGGAAGTCAGGTAACCATCAAGATCGCCCGCCCCGGTCTGGACGACCTCATTGAGATGACCCTCACCCGGGAGAAGATTGAGATCCACACGGTTCCGTATGCCACAGTTCTTCCCGGCGGTGTGGGTTATGTGCGGCTTTCTTCCTTTTCCGAAACCGCCTATCAGGAACTCCGGAACGCCGTGGACAGCCTGCTGAAGCAGGGGGCCCGCAAACTTGTCCTGGATCTCCGGGACAACGGCGGGGGGCTTTTGAACCAGGCGGTGGACGTTCTGTCCCTGTTTCTCCCGCCCCGGAGCCTTGCGGTCTATACCCAGAGCCGCATTGACCAGTTCAACGAGGAGTTCCGGACGTTCCGTCCGCCGGTGGTCCCGGATACCATGCCCGTGGCGGTGCTGGTGAACCGCAGCAGCGCCAGCGCCTCCGAAATCGTTTCCGGCGCCCTCCAGGACTATGACCGGGCGGTGGTGATCGGAGACACCACCTTCGGCAAAGGTTCTGTGCAGCGTATCTTTTCCCTTTCAGAAGGGTACGCCCTCAAACTCACCATTGCCCGATACTACACCCCTTCCGGCCGTTCCATCCACCGGGCGTTTCACCAGGACGATGCGAAAGACACGCTGGAATATCACACCCTGGTGCTGAAACGGCCCGTATACGGCGGCGGCGGGATCGCTCCGGATGTGGAACTCACGGCACCGAGCGTGCCCCGTTTCGTTCTCTCCGCGCTGGGCAAAAATCTCTTTTTCCAGTTCGCCGTGGACTATGCAACCCGTCACGCCCCTCCTCCCACGCCCGAGGACCTTGCCCTCACCCCCGAAGACCTGGAAGCCTTCCGGAAATACCTCCAGGACCACGACATCGCCTTTTCTTCCTGCGAGTGGGAACAGGCCCGCAACTGGATTGAGCGGTATCTTCTCCAGGAAATTGCCGAGAAATATTTCGGCATGAAAGGGCGCTATGCGGTGATGCTCCGCACCGACCCCGTGATGGACTCCACCCTGAAGCTTCTGGAAGGCTTTCAGAACCTCCAGGATCTCCGTGCCTGGCTTTCCGGTTCCTGAGGGGAGACGGTGGCCGAACTGGAACCCCACTGGCAGCGGTGGGACGAGGTTCGGGAGGCATGGCCCCGAACGCGGGAAACATGGCATCTGCCCCGATCCTATGCCACAGCACCGTTCTTCTTTGAGTTCTTTCACGCCCTGCCTCGCCTTTCCGTGGAGGTCCTCACCCTGACCGCCCGGAATCGTGTGCTCGCCCTGTTCCCGGTGGCGGTTCGCAAGCGTCTGGGAGTGTTTCAGGAAGGCCATGCCATGCCCTGGGCCATGCCCGGGGGAATGTGGATCTCCCCGGCCGTCCCGGAAACCCGGAAAGGCGAGGTGTTTCAGGCCGTCCGGAAGGCTCTGACCCGGCGATTTGGTTATTTCACCTTTCTGGATCGTTTCGGCACGGTGGGCCTTGCCTGGAGCGATCTGTCTGCCCGGGAAGTGGTGCACCACGTGCTTTTTCCCGAAACGCCGCCCCACGAATCGGTGCAGCGCACGCTGAAAAGGGCCCGGGAGCGCTATGCTGTGGTGCCGTTCGGCGCGAACGATCTGGAGATGCTCCATCCGGTATATGTGGACTTCCAGAAAGCCAAACGTTCGCCCTTTCTGGCCCGGGAATATTTTGAGACTTTTTTTCGGGTCGTCCCCCCGGAAAACCGCATCGCACTTGGGCTTTTGCGGGACAACGCATGGGCAGGAGGACTTCTCGGCTTCGGAGACGGGGAAGAAGCCCTGCTGGTCCACATTTTTCTGGATGCTTCCGCCCGGCGGGAAGGGGGGTTCCACCTCCTGGTGACCGAAGCCGCAAAAACAGCATGGGAGCGTGGGTTTTCCCGGGTGGACCTCGGACACCATCCCGGACGACAGCCAGGGCTGGATTACGTCAAGCAGCGCCTGGGAGCCGTGGAAGAACGGGTGAATCTGATCTTCTTTCCCGCATGGATGCACATCCTGAGAGGAGCGGGAAACCGTGTGTGGCATCGTCGGCGTATACGCCCGTAAGCGTGGGCTGGACCTGAAACGGGTCCTCCACCTGGCCCTTTTTTCTCTCCAGCATCGGGGCCAGGAGGCCGCTGGATTCGTGCTCTCCGACGGTGAACGGGTGCAGGGGTTCAAGGATCTGGGTTCGGTGGAGGCCGTGTTTGCCCGCTCACCCGAGCCGGGACTGGATGCGGTCATGGGCATCGCTCACACCCGCTATTCCACGGCCGGTGCAAGCCGGGCCTGGCAGAACGCCCAGCCCCTCTGGGTTTATCACCGGGGCCGTCCCCTCGTGGTCGCCCACAACGGACACCTCCACCGGGCCCCCCGTCTCCGGGAAACCATGGAAACTCGGGGTGAGATCTTCTTCACCACCTCCGACACGGAAGTGTTCCTCCGGCTCTACGCCCGCACCGAAGGCGCTCCGCCGGATCGCCTGGCCCGGATTGCGGAGGATCTTCCCGCCGCCTACAGCATGATCCTCCAGGACGGTCCCCGGCTGCTGGCCTTCCGGGATGCCTTCGGGTTCCGCCCCCTCGTGATGGGGGTGTATGAGGACTTCTATCTCTTTGCCTCGGAACCCGGTGCCTTCTATGAACTGGGCGATCCCCTGTCCTGGGAAGAAATCCATCCCGGCGAGGTGGTATGGGTGGAGGACGGCCAGCTGCAGCGGGCCCGCTTTCAGGAGAGACGGCGTCCCGCCCCCTGCGTGTTTGAGCTGATCTACTTCTCCAGACCGGACAGCGTTTTTTCCGGCGTTTCGGTGTATGCCTTCCGGGAACGCTCGGGGGAGCTGCTTGCCGCCCGGGAGACCCGGGAAATTGACGTGGTGGTGCCCGTGCCGGACTCGGGGATTGCCGCGGCACTGGGATATGCCCGGGTCCTTGAGAAACCCCTGCGTTTCGGCCTGGTGCGCAGCCATTATGCGGGAAGGACCTTCATCCGTCCCACCCCCTCGGAGCGCACCCGGTCCGTCCGGCGCAAACTCATCCCCATCCGGGAGGTTCTGGAGGGAAAATCCGTGGCGGTGGTGGACGACTCCATCGTGCGGGGCACCACCTCCCGGCGCATCGTGGAACT
>WFYF01000259.1 GCA_015490255.1 Caldifarciminota bacterium | reverse complement strand
GGTGGAGACGGCACGTGCTGCAAACGGCACGACTCCTTCTTCCTGAAATTCGGGAAGCCCTCCGGGGACGGCGCTTCCGGGAACTCAAAGAAGTTCTTTCCCGGATGTGGCCCTACGACGTGGTGGAAGTGCTTGAGGGCCTTTCCCCCCAGGAGGCGGTGATCCTTTTCCGTCTCCTTCCCAAAGACCTGGCCGCCCATGTGTTTTCCGAACTGGAGCCGGATCTTCAGGAGCGCCTGCTTCTTTCCTTCACGGATCAGGAAGTCCATGAAATTCTGGAAGAGCTGGACCCCGATGACCGCACCGAACTCCTGGAGGAAATGCCCGCCAACGTGGTTCGCCGGCTTCTCAAAACCCTTTCCCCGGAAGAACGCCGTCAGGTGACAGCCATTCTGCAATATCCCGAATCCTCGGCCGGACGGCTGATGTCTCCGGAACTCGTGGAGGCCCACGCCCACGAGCGGGTGCGGGATGTGATCAAGAAGCTTATCGCAAAGGCGCAGGTGTTTCCGGAAGAGGTGCTTCACGAGGTCTATGTCATTGACCGGGAGCGGCGACTTCTGGGAAGCGTGTCTCTGGTCCGTCTGCTGCGGGCCTCCTGGGATACACCGGTCGGGGAACTGGTGGAGCGGGAACCCATCGCCGTTTCTGCATGGGACGATCAGGAGGTGGCGGCCCGGCTGATCCAGAAATACGATCTCCTGGCCCTTCCCGTGGTGGACCGGGAAGGGCGGCTGGTGGGTGTGATCACCGTGGACGATGTGCTGGACGTGCTGGAAGAGGAAACCGCGGAGGACTTTCTCCGCTTTGCCGCTGTGGCCGATCCGGAGGACCGGTATTTTTCCCTTTCGGTGAGGGAGCGCATCCGGAAGCGTCTCCCCTGGCTCGCCGGTCTGGCCCTCCTGGCCAACGTCTCGTCCTTTGTCCTTCACCGGTATGAGTGGCTCCTGGAGCAGATGGTGGTCCTGGCGGTGTTTATCCCCATTCTGAACGGCACAGCCGGGAATACGGGGTCCCAGGCGGCCAGTTTCGTGATCCGGGCCCTGGCCACCGGAGAGCTGGATCCGGAGTCCCCGCGGGAGATTCTCAAAGCCTGGCTCCGGGAGCTTCTGACCGCCTTCCTGGGGCTTTCCCTGCCCCTTGCCGGTGTGGTGGCCCTCACCACCTGGATCCGGACGGGGAACCTTCTGTTTGTGGGTGTCACCGCTTCCACCATGATGGTCGTGGTGCTTCTGGCCAACACCATCGGATTTTTTCTCCCCGTTCTGGCCAAACGTCTGGGGCTGGATCCGGCGAGCATTTCCGCCCCCCTGAACGCCACCCTGAACGACGCCCTTACCCTGCTTTTGTATTTTTCCATCGCCCATGCCCTCCTTTCCCGTCTGGGTGGATTCCCGGGAGGTGTGCCATGATTGCGGTGATCCAGCGGGTTCGGGAAGCCTGGGTCCGGGTGGACGGTCGGGAAATCGCCCGGATCGGAAGGGGACTTCTGGTGCTTGCGGGGTTTGAAAAAGGCGATCCTCCCGAGGCAGAGGGTCGTCTCGTGCAGAAGGTGATCGCCCTGCGGGTGTTTGAGGACGAACGGGGTAAGATGAACCTGGATCTTTCGGCGGTGGATGGAGAAATCCTGGTGGTTCCCAACTTCACGCTGGCCGGCGATATCCGCAGGGGTCGCCGACCCAGCTGGGACCGGGCCCTTCCGCCGGATGAGGCCCGGGAGCGTTTCGCCCGCCTGGTGGAAATCTTTCAGCAGGAAAGCCCCTATCCGGTCCGTTCCGGGGTGTTCCAGGCCCACATGGAGGTGGGGCTGGTGAACGACGGTCCCGTGACCCTGATCTGGCGCTGGCCGGAGTGAGTCATGCTGTTTTTCGCCCGTCTTCTGGAACAGGCTCGCCAGGCCGGTGTGGTGGAAGAGATGCGGGAAGGGGAGGTCCGGTGGCTTCGCTTTCAGGACGACTTCAAGGGACTGGATCGGGGCACGGTGGTGCTGGACGACCGGGTGGTGTTCGCCTATCCCCATATCCCTCGCCTCACCTCTCTGGTGGGAGGCATCCGGCGGTTTCTGAAAGGCCCTTTTTTCGTGGAGGAGAAGATTGACGGATTCAACGTTCGGGTGGTTTTTCACGGGGGGAGGCTTCTTGCCTTCACGCGGGGAGGGTATCTGTGTCCCTTCACCATGGACCGGCTCCCGGATTTTCTCCGGCCGGAATTCTTTGAAGATTACCGGGACGCGGTGCTCATCGTGGAGGTGGCCGGTCCGGAAAACCCTTACATTGAGGTGGCTCCGCCCAACATTCCCGAGGACATCCAGGTGTATGCGCTGGACGTGATGGAGGAAGACGCCTTCTGGGACCCGGCCCGCCGGTATGAGGTGTTCTCCGCCTATGGCTTCCAGCAACCTCGCCGCTGGGGTCCCTTCCATCCCGGTGCTCCGGCGAAGGTTCTGGAAGTGCTCCGGCTTCTGGACCGGGAGGCCATTGAGGGCATGGTGCTGAAGGAACCCGTGGCGGTGATGGGCCACCGGGCCTACAAATATTACACCCCCCGGGCCACCCTGCGAGACCTTGCGGTGGACAGCGATCTGCTGTTTGAACTCCCTCCGGAATTCTTTGTCTCCCGTGTTCAGCGGCTGGCCATCGCCCTCGCGGAACTGGGCAAAACCCCGGATGACGAATTCTTTCGGGATCTCGGCCGCAGTCTGCTGGAGGGGCTGTTCACGGTGATCCGGCAGTATCCCCGGAGACGTTCCATCGCCCACCGCCTGTCCATACGGGTTCACGACGAACGCACGGTGGAGCGTCTTCTCCAGCACTTTTCCCGCTCCCGGGTGGTCCGGGTGCGGGTGCTGGATCAGCGGGTCGGCGAAGACGGTCTTCTGCACGTGACACTGGAGAAAACCTATGTCCGGGCCACGTCCGTTCTGAACGACTGGATGAAAGGGAGCACCCTCATTGAATGAGGTTCGGGAAGGACGAGCCCGGTTTCTCCTGCCCGATGACCATCGTCTGTTCTTCAATCCCCAGGGGAAGCGGGCCCGGGACCTGGGGGTTCTGGCCCTCCGGGTCATCCGCCGGCGGTCCGGGGAGCCCCTTGTGCTGGCCGACGCTTTCACCGGAATCGGTGCCCGGGTGATCCGCTATGCGCTGGAGGTTCCGGAAGGGCTGGCCCACGTGTGGTTGAACGACGGTTCTCCGGTGAGCGTGGTGGAGGCGCTGCGTCAGCTCCATCACAACGGCGTGGACCTCCCCGTTTCCGTTCAGGTCCGGGAAGCCATTCGGTTTTTCTGGGAACTGGCGAAAAAAGAAATCTATCCTCACTGGATTGACCTGGACGCTTTCGGGTCCCCTTCCCCCTTTTTTGACCACGCCCTCCTGGCCGTTCGCCTGGGCGGTTACCTCTATTTCACCGCCACGGACGCTCCTCCTCTCTGTGGCCTGCGGGTGCGGGCCGCTGTCCGGAATTACGGCGCGCACACCATCCGGAGTGTGGCCTGTCATGAACTGGGGCTTCGGGTGCTGCTGGGAGAGGTGATCCGGGCAGGCGGACGCCGGGGACACCGGGTGAAACCGGTCTTTTCGGTCTTTGACGGCTATGCCTTCCGGGTGCTGGTCCGGGTGGAACGGGGACGGGAAGAC
>WFYF01000258.1 GCA_015490255.1 Caldifarciminota bacterium | reverse complement strand
TTTCCACACCTTCCTGCGGTTTTGATTTTCTCCCCCTTTTTGACCTTCCCGGACCTCACCGCTGGGGCTCGGTGGAAGAGGCGTGTGATGACTCGCACACCCTGGTTGTCTGGGAAGGACGCCTGGAGAACGGATCGTGGCGGTGGAGCCCTGTGGATACCCTTCCGGATCCCATGTCGGATCCCCTGGGGTTCTCTGCGCTCCGTGCGGTTTTTCTCCCCCACACCGGCGCCTGGATCATGACCCGGGGATCTTCCTGGGAAGTCCGGGGAGAAATCCTCTATGTGGATGGAGATCATAACGCACACTATGGAAGAACGCCGGTGTTTTTTGAATCCATGGAGCCCGCGGGTGAGCAGATGTTTCGGGCGGTGTTTCACCGTCTGCAGGAGGGCAGGGGATGGCTTGTGCACGTGCGCATCGCACCCTGACACTTTTGACCTTTGTGGTTATCGCCGGGATGGGAGGGTGTTCCCGTTTGCCCGTAGCTCCATCTTCCGGCCCGCTGGCTCAGGTGCCTGTGGACACAGTGGATGTGACCTTCATGCGAAGGCATCCTGAAGAAGCATTCGTGATCCTCAGTCTCGCGCTGGCGCGCTACGCACCGTCGTATGAGGACACACTTTTTTCGCTCCTCAACAAAGTCATGGCCTCTCCCGGGTTTGTGGAAAAATTGATGGGGGCGCTTCCTGTTGAAATTCAGGGGATGTCCCATGCCTGTCAGAGAGGTTTCAAGCATCTGGGTGGACCGAATTGCGGAGTTTCTGAAAGCCATTCTTCCTCCGGATACGCTTCCAGGGCCTGGAAAAATTTGCCGATTTGAATTTCAGGACCGTTTCGGAGGTTTCGTCATTCAAAATGCGGGTCCTGTTGGGATCTCTGATCCTTTACGGCGGAAGACTGATTTTGAGGCGGGCCTGCATGCCACCACGCCCCGTGGGGGTGATGCGGGGAGCGTGGGTGCCGGACTGACGGTATATTAAGGCGCGTCCAGCCGTGAGCGCAGGGCGTTCCACACTTCCTGAATCCGCGCCCGGGCGGTTTCTTCGCTTTCGGCGAACACCTGGATGGCGATCCGGGGGCGTTCGCCGGGCCGGACATGGCTTTTCACATACACATCCGGAAAGGCGCGGCGAAGGGCCTCCAGATGCGGGGCCAGCAGGGCCTCATAGGGAAGAGGGCTTTCAAACACCGCCTCCACCGAGACTTTCCGGGGAAACCGTTCCGCAAAGCGTTCCACAAACTTCCCGAACAGCGCCTTCATTTCCTCCGGAACGCCGGGAAGCTGGAGTACCCCGCCCTCCCCGTGAGGGAGAAACACCCCCGGCGCGGCTCCCACGGGGTTGGGAAACCACACCGCCCCTTCCGGCAGACGGCTCATCTTCCGGATGGCTTTCCCATAGGCCGGGTCCTTCAGGGCCTCCTCCCCCCGGAGATCCACCAGGCGCTTCTGGAGATGGGCAAGGATCTCCGGGTCTTCCCGGAGGGGGCGACGCAGGGCCCGG
Source organism: Caldifarciminota bacterium (assembly GCA_015490255.1). GTDB lineage: Bacteria > Hydrothermota > Hydrothermia > S141-80 > S141-80 > S141-80. The sequence goes on along the minus strand of WFYF01000258.1, from coordinate 3,909 downwards.
GATACCGCTTCCAGGGTGAGGTCGTCGTCCGTGGGGCCGAGGCCCCCGCAGGTCACCACCAGAGGAGCCCTCTCCATCAGAAAACGGAGCCCTTCCTGGATTTCCCGGGGATGGTCGTCCACGGTGACCCGCCGGACCACAGCTACCCCCCGGCGGGTGAGTTCATAGGAGAGATACGTGGCGTTGGTGTCGGTGATCCGGCCGATCAGAACCTCCCGGCCGACCGTGAGGATGCCTGCGCGCTCAAAGACCATGGCGCGTCTCATGCAAAGGCGGACTGGAGGATAAAGAGCACCAGTTCGTCATAGGAGATCCCGGCCGCCTTCGCCTGGGCCGGCAGATCGGAAAGGTCCGTCATCCCCGGGATGGTGTTCACCTCCAGGAGATAAAACCGGTCCTCCACCACCAGCCCGTCCACCCGGGAGAAGCCCCGGCACCCCAGGAGGCGGTGGGCCTGGAGGGAGGCTTCCTGAAGGGCTTCCGTGAGGTCTTCGGGAAGCTCGGCGGGCAGAATGAATTCGGTGGCCCCGTGGGTATATTTGGCCTCATAGTCATAGAAAGGCCGGTCTTTGGGCCGGAGTTCCAGCACCGGCAGGGCGAAACTCTCTTCGGCTGTGCCCAGAATCCCCGTGGTGACCGTGCGCCCTTCCAGAAAGGGCTGGACGAGCATGTCGCCGAACTCCTGCTGGAATCGGGGCAGGGCCGCAAGCAGAGACGGAAGATCCGGGAAGATCTCCATGCCGATGGAAGAGCCTTCCGCACGGGGCTTGACGATGTAGGGGGCCGGAAGGGCCCGGATTGCCTCCTCGTGGTTTCGCGGAGGGGAGGAGGCCGGAATGAGGACGGTGGGAACCACGGGAAGACCGGCGGCCTGAAACACCAGGGTGGACAGCCATTTGTCCATCCCCAGGGCCGACGCGAGCACCCCGGATCCGGTGTAGGGGATCCCCAGGGTTTCCAGCGCCCCCTGAACCGTGCCGTCCTCCCCGGGCCGGCCGTGGAGCATGATCACCACCACGGCGGGGTCCAGCGCCACGAGGTCCTGAATGTAGTTCCGGGTCATGTCCAGGAGCACCGCCCGGAAGCCCTGGCGTTCCAGCGAGGCGTGGACGTTCTTCCCGGAGCGCAGGGACACCTCCCGCTCCCGGGACCAGCCTCCGGCCAGGACCACCACCGGACGGTCGCCGATCCGCGCAAGCAGAGCCTCCCGGTCCGGACGGTTCACCAGGTGACCTCCTGTTCGGTGAGCAGGCGGGCTTCGGTGGGGGAGAGGATGCCGTTTTCCGTGATGATGCCGGAGAAATCGTCAAAGGGGGTGACGTCAAAGAGGGGGACGCGGGCGGTGACGTTGGAGGGGGCGTCCTCCCACAGTCCGTCCGGGGCGTCCTGGAAAGCGAAGCGCCGGCTTTCTTCAAGGGTCAGGAACTTGAAGGAGACCGACAGGGCCAGCACCTCTTTCTCCATCCGCCGGCCCACCGCACACACCCCGGAGGTGCCGGCCTTGTTCACCACTCCCCAGGGAACCACCGCATCCGCGCCCACCAGGACCACCCGGACATCCTGGAGGAGGGGAAAGAGGCCCATATCGGTGGTATAGATCACCGGATAGCCCAGGGCGGCGATCTGCTCGGCCAGGACCTTCCCTTCCAGGTCCGGGCGTCCTTCCGAGATGATCACCGCGGGACGGTGGGTGCGCAGGCGCTTCAGGGTCTCCAGCACCATGCCGCTGTAGGAGTAGGTGAGGAGGCGAGCGGGGCGGAGTTTGAGGAGCACGTCAACGGCGTGCTGGACAGCACGATCCTGCGCTTTTAAGAACGACTTCCGGATGGCCACCAGGTCTTCTGGACGGGGTGGCTGTTCGCTCAGGATCCGTTCCAGTTTGATGAGCAGGGCCATGGTGGGATGGGCTTCCCGCATGGCCGAAAGCCGGGGACGGATGTCCTCTCCCTCCCGGGCAAAGCGCTCCAGAAGGCTCAGGGTTTCCACAAAGATCAGACTGGAGCCCCGGGTATAATCCTGAAGCAACGCTTCCCAGACCTGCTCCAGATCAGGCATCCTCCGCCTCCACGGGCACACGGAGCACCCCGATGTCGGGGACCTCCACCTCAACCTGATCGCCGGGGGAAAGCGGCCCCACCCCCCGCGGGGTTCCGAGGAGCACCACGTCCTCCGGAAACAGGACGGCGAACTGGCTGATAAACGACAGGATTTCCCAGGGTTTGCGAATCATGGCCGAAAGGGGTGCCTGCTGGCGGATTTCACCGTTCACCCGGGTGGTGAGCGTTGCGTGTTCCGGGAATTCCGGCACAAGGTAGGGCCCCAGAGGACAGAAGGTCACATACCCCTTGGCCCGGATCCATTGCGGTTCGGCTTTCTGGAGGTCCCGGGCGGTCACGTCCAGGGCCAGGGTATAGCCCCGGATGGCTTCCCGGGCTTCCTCCGGGGAGGCCCGGTGGAGGGTCTCTCCCACCACCACGGCGAGCTCTCCCTCATAGTCCACCCGGCCCACCTCCCGGGGCAGGCGCACGGACTGGCCGGGGGCAGCCAGGCTGGAGAGGGGTTTCATGAAGATCACCGGGGTCTCGGGCACCTTCTGAAGGCTTCCCGTTTCCCCAATATGATCGGCGAAGTTGAGGCCCACCCCGAAGATCTGGCGGGGGGTTGCGGGGGGAAGCAGCAGACCGGACACCGTAGGGCGCTCGCCGGAGAAGGAAAGTTCCAGGATCTCGTCCCCCACCAGAACGCGGGCGAATTTCATGGTCCGAACCGGAGGATTGCCCAGTCGGCGAGGGCGGGATACCGGGATGCCAGGGCGGCGATAAGCCACCAGGAGAAGGTGCCGAACACGTCCCGCTTCCGGCCTTTCATCCCCCGGACGATGGCCCGGGCCATTTTCTCCGGGGAGAGATACCGGCCACCCCGGGCCTCCAGGGTGCGCTTTTCCTTCACCACCGCGTGCTGGAAAAAGCCGGTTTTCACTGGTCCCGGATAGACCCCCATTACGTGGATGCCGAAGGGTTTGAGTTCCAGGCGGAGAGATTCCGTAAACCCCCGCAGACCGAATTTGGACATGTGATAGAGGCTCCACCGGGGAAGGCCCACATAGCCGGCCAGGCTGGAGATGTTCACAATCATGCCCTGACCCTGCTGTTTCATCACTGGGACCACCTCCCGGGCCATCCAGAAGGCGCCGTCCAGGTTGGTCTTCATCACAAGGTCATAGTCTTCCTGTTCCACTGTTTCAATGGGGCCCTCAAATCCCACGCCCGCGTTGTTCACCAGGATGTCCAGGGAGTCCATCTCCTCCAGCGCCGCACCCACAAAATCCCGGATGGAAGTGCGGTCCGTCACGTCCAGCCGGCGTCCCAGAGCCCGGATGCCGTACTTTTCCCGGAGTTCTCTGGCCAGGGCCTCCACCTTTTCCCGGTTCCGGGCCCCCAGCACGAGATGAACCCCCTCCCGGGCCAGTTCCCGGGCCAGGGCTTCGCCGATTCCCCGGCTGGCCCCGGTGATCAGGGCCACCCTACCGGAAAGTTTCATCAGCGTTTTTTCTTCTTGTGGCGCATCTTTTTGCGGCGCTTTTTGAGTTTGTGCTTCTTGATTTTCTTCAGTTTGCGTTTGCGTCCGCAGGGCATCCAGTTCCTCCTTTGTTTTTCCGGGAATGGAAGGGTTCAAATTATACACGTTCGGCGAGGGTTTTGCAAAAATCCGCCCTGGCGTGCCAGAGATTCAGAGGATAGGACCCCGGCCCTTCGCGCAAAAATCATGAGGTTCCGGATGGAGTCGCACGGAAACTTTGCAGAACTCGCGAAATGCTGTTTTATCCTTCCTCCGGAGCCTCTGCGGTCGTTCCCGCCCCCGGATCGGGTGTGGCCCGGAGACGGCGGTAAATCACCACATATCCGGGCC
>WFYF01000257.1 GCA_015490255.1 Caldifarciminota bacterium | reverse complement strand
TTCTGGGGTGCGGAAAGGGGGAAGGTGCGGCATGAAGCACCCGCTCTATCGGAAATATCTTGGCGAACTCCTCCTGCGGGGGGGACTTTTCCTGGTGATGCTGGTTCTGATCCTGGCCGTGAACCTTGCCCTGTTCACCTTTCCGGTGGAGGGAGCGCTGGCGGTGGGGGGCGCCAGCCTGGCCCTGGGGCTCGTCACCCTGCTTGCCGAAAGCCGCACACGGGTGTTTCTCCGACGGCTTGCGGAACGGGATCCCCGGTGGGCCGACCTTCTGGCCACCGATCTGGAATTCTCCCGGAATCCCCCTCCGTCGTTTTTCAGGAAACAGCTTCGTGTCCAGATGGATCGGCTCCCTTCCCCCGGCCGCGTTCTTCCGCCCCCACGCAGCGAGATCCGTTTTCTCTTTGCTCTGATGCTGCTTGCGGCCGTTCTGGTCCGTCCGGAACGGTTTCGGGACGACCTGCTCTATCGTCAGGAACGCATCGTGTTCCGGCCGGCCATCCCCTTTGAGGGCGAACGGGTGGAAATCCGGCGCACCCCTCCCGAGCGGGTGGTACTCCGGGTGGGGCGGCGGATCCTTCAGCCCGTGTTCCGGAACGGCACCGCCGTTTACACCTTTACCCCGCCGGGACCCGGTGTGTACCTCATCCAGGGCCGCCGGCGCCACCTTCTCCGGGTCCTGCCCCGCCCCTCCCTGGAGAGCGTCCAACTTTTCGCCAGACCTCCGGCATATACCGGCCTTCCCCCCACGACTTTCCGGACAGGAAACCGGGGGTATCTCCCGGAAGGCACCACCCTGCAGGTGGTGGTCAACGTGACGGATACGCTGTGGCAGGGCCTCACGATCCAGACCGACACAACTCTCACCCTTTCCTGCCCCTGTCGGGATACCCTGCCCCTGGGGATTCTGAAGCAAGACAGCCTGGTGCTTTCCTGGTCCCTCCGGGGTCCCCGAACCTTTGAAGCCCCGTCCATGGTGATACTCTCCCTGCAGGACCGCCCTCCCCGGGTGCTGGTGGCACCCACCTTCGTCCGGGCGGATCAGGTGGAAACCCTTACGGTGCGCCTGGGGGCGGTGGACGATTTCGGCCTGACCGATCTTCAGATCCGGGAAATCAGCCCGTGGGGGACCCGCCGGATGCGGCACACCCTGTCCGGGACGGAGTGGCAGGGAGCAGACACGCTGGTCCTTACCGCCCGGGCCCTCCTGCCGGGAGACACCCTTCTCCGGATCTATCGGGCCCGAGATGTGTCAGGAAAATTCAGCCCTCCGGAAACCCTGCGGGTGGTCTATCCTGACCTGGCGGAGCTCGCCGAACTCCCCGGTGCGGAAGACCTTCGGGGGCCGGAGGAAGAGCTGGAGCGTTCTCGGGAGCAGCTTCGCCGCATCCGGGAAGAAATTCTCTCCCGTCGTGAGTTTTCCCCATCCACCGGGGAAGCCCTCACCCCCCTCCTCCAGCGTCAGGAGGAGGTTCTCAAGTCCCTGGAGCAGCGGGTCCGGACCCTGGAGCAGGCGATAGAGGCGCTCACCCGGCTGCAGGAACTGGACCCCCGGCTGGTCCAGGAACTCCGGGAGGTGGCTGAACTCCTTTCCCAGGCCATGACCGAGGAACTCCGGAAAGCCCTGGAAGAAGCCCGGAAGGAGCTGGCCCGCCGGCCTTCTCCCGAGGCGATGAACCGGGCTCTGGAGGCCCTGGAAAAGGCCCAGGAAGAGACCCTGAAACGCCTCCAGGCCTTCAAGAACCTGCTCCAGGAACTGAAGACCTTTCGGGAGATGGAAAAGCTTGCCCGGGATATCGCCCGGCTCCGGGAGCAGGAATTTCAGGTGGAAACCGCCACGCTGGGCCAGATTCCCCTGGACAGCCTGCACAGCCGTCAAGCCGAGATCACCCGCCAGGCAGCCCGAATGAAGCCCCGCCTTCCGCGTTCCCTGAAGGGACAGATGGACCGGGCCCTGAAAGCCATGGAAGAAGCCCAGACCGCCATGCGTCAGGGGGATCGTCGCCAGGCCAATCAGAAGACCCGGGAGGCCCGGAAGGCTCTGGAAAAACTGGAACAGATGATGAACCAGCAGATGGCCCGGCGTTCGCAGGAACTGGCGCAGAAAACGGGGAAAGCGCTGGAGGAGGCCCGGTGGCGCCTGCTGGGTTTCGCAAGTTTTCACGCCGAAACCACCCGGGTGGCCCCCCGGGTGCTGGAGGGCGTGGTGGGGGAAGTTCAGAAAGCCTCTCCGTTGCTGTTTTTCTCCGCCTTCCGGGTGTGGCAGGCGCTGGCCCAGGCGGTGGAAATGCTGCGTCAGGAGCAAGCGGATGCAGCGCGAAGACTGGTCCACCTGGCGATCCTGGGGCTGTTTGACCTCCAGAACCAGATGGCCCAGCAACCCTCCCAGGGAGCGCAGAATCTGGAGCAGATGGTGCAGCAGCTCCTCCAGGGGCTGCGGCAAACCGAGCAGGCCATGGAGGGGATGATGCCCCTGCCCGTGCCCATTCCCCGGGAAGGGCGGGGCACTCTGGAAGCCCTGGCCCGGGAAATGGAGGCCCTCCGTCAGCAGGCGGAAGCGCTGCGTCAGGAGCTGGGAGAAGGCAGCCCTGCCCGTGACGCCCTGGGAGACCTCTCCCGGGCGCTGGGAGAAAACCTGGAAAAACTTCGCACGGGGAACCTTTCTCGCAGGGATCTGGAACGGCAGAAAGAGGCCACCCGGAAGTTTCTCCAGGCCCTCCGGGCCATCCACCGGAAGGGCTTCCGGGAACGCCGGCGCGCCACACCGGGCAAACCCTTCACCCCCGTCCCTCCAGACCGGGAAGCCCTGGATCCCCTGTTTGAAGTTCTGCGACGACAGGCCATGGATGAAACCCTCCCACCCTCGGTGCGGGAGATCTACCGGAGGCTTCTTCAGGGATGGACCGCACCCTCTTCCTGAAAAACACAGAAGCCACCCGGAAGCTGGGGATGCGGCTGGTTGCGGCCCTGCCTCCCCCGCTCCTGATCGCCCTCACCGGACCTCTGGGAGCGGGGAAAACCGAGCTTGTCCGGGGCATGGCCCGCGGACTTTCCATCCAGGGCATCCGGAGTCCCTCCTTTGTGGTGCTCATGATCCACCAGGGGGAGCGGGCGGGACAGCCCGTGCGGCTGTATCACCTGGACCTCTACCGGCTGGAGAATCCGGAGGAACTTGCCCTCCTGGGGCTGGAAGAAGCCCTTGCGGACCCGGCGGGCTATGTGGTGGTGGAATGGGCGGACCGGGCACCGGAACTCCTCAGACAGGCGGAACTTCGCATCGCTTTTGAGCGCACAGAACCGGTCGGACGATGGGTCCGGCTTGAAGGGTCCCCTTCCATGCTCCACAATCTTTTCCATGAAGGGGGTTCCCGTGAACCCTGATGCCGTTCTCCTTCCAGACTTTTCCCCTCTGGAGGAAGCGTGCAAAACCCCGGAATCCCATGCTCTCCTCCAAACGTGGAACCGCGCCGTTCTGGATCTGAAGCGGGGCAATCTGACCTCCTTCCGGACCTCCCTGGAATCTCTGGAAGAAAACCTTCCTTCTGAACCTTCTTCGTCTCTGCAGAGGCTCTTCCGGTCTCTCCTCCAGGGCGGACAGGCCCTCATGGGACTCCTGGAAAACCGGCCCCGGGAAGCCCTGGACCATGCCCGGGAGGGCCTGAATCTCCTGGAGGGTATGGAAAGCCCTCGTCCTCCCGCACGCCGAATTCTGGCCTGGCTGATTGCTCTGCAGTCCGATGCGCTGTTGCGGGTGGGTGAAGGGGAAATTGCCCGGGAAGGTTTTCTCTCTGCACTGGAACACGTGGAGAGACTCCTCCAGGAGAGTGATCGGACCACCCGGCGGAAGTTGCGCAGAGAGCAGGCCGGGCTGCTCCTCCGCCTGGGACAAACCGCCCTGGCCGATGGATTGAAGGAGGAAGGCCTGCCTTATCTCAAGGAAGCCCTCCGTCTGACCCGGCAGATCTCCCGGCGGGAACCCGAAGAAGGGGGACTGCTCCGCATGGAAGTTCTGGACCTTATCTCCCGTGTGGAGCGGGAAAACGGGGAGCTCCGCCGGGCGCTGCGCCACATCCGGGAGGCCCTCCGCCTGGCCGCCGAAGTTCGCGACTCCGCCCTGCGGAGACGGTGGCTGGGACATCTGCGGCACCGGGAAGCCCTGATCCTTCTCTCCCTCGGGAGTCCCCGGGAAGCGGTCCAGGCCGCACTGGAGGCCGTGGTGGCCCGGAAATCCTTGGCTCGTCGCCGGAACTCCCCCCATCGCCGCGACTATGCCCAGAGCCTCCTCCTGTTCGCCCTGGCCCTTCAGGCCGTGGGCAAATCCAGAGAGGCCCGCCGGGTGCTGGATCGCTCGGTGCGCATCCACCGGGAGCGCTGGCGCCGGGAGGGCACCCCCGAGGCCGCCATGGATCTGGCTGCCGCCCTGCTGGAGCGGGCAGAACTTTTGCTTGAGGACGGCGCATGGAAAACGGCCCTCCGGGACACAGCCCGGGCGCTGAAGCTCCTGGAACCCCTTTCACCCAAGGCCACCGACACGCTGGAAGACTGGGTGCATGCCGCCCATCTCCGGGCGCGGATCTACTGGGGAAAGAGAGACCTTTCCCGTGCCCAGCGGACGTTTGAGCAAACCCTCCGGAAACTGGACCGGATGGGCCACACGGAAACCCCTCTCTTTGAAACGCTGGCCCGGGCCTATCTGCGGTTTTTGCGCAAAACCCGCCGCAAACCCGGCCGGCGCATGGAACACCTCCTCTCCCCGCGTTTTCCTTTCCCGCGGGGCTGAACTTCTCCCTCCGCCGTCTGTGCTGTATCCTATGGCCCTGATGACGCAGCCGGTGATCCACGTGGAACGTCTGTTTCCGGAAGCCCGGCTTCCCCGGATGGCCCATCCCGGGGAGGATCTGGCCTTTGATCTTTTCCTGCCCGATCGGGATCTGGAAACCATCGCGACCTTCCGGGTTTTTCCCCACGGCACCCGGGTGCGGCTCCACTCCGGACTCCGGCTCTATCTCCCGGAAGGGATCGGCGCCCTGGTGGAAAGCCGTTCCGGTCTGGCCTGGGAGGGGGTGGACGCGGTGGCCGGTCGGATTGACCCCGGCTATCGGGGAGTGCTGTGGATCCTGCTCCACAGCCTCCGGGGGGAGGAGGAAACCCGCGCCCTGCTTGAGGAGCGGATCCGGGAGGG
>WFYF01000256.1 GCA_015490255.1 Caldifarciminota bacterium | reverse complement strand
TATTTCCGCACATACTATGTGCCCAACAACATGACCCTGGTGATCGCCGGAGACGTGACGGTGGACGAGGTGCGCCCTCTGGTGGAAAAAACCTTCGGCAAAATGCCCCGCCGGCCGGATCCCCCGCCGGTGCGGACCCGGGAACCCGAGCAGGAAGGCCGCAGGTATGTGGCCCTCAAGCGGGAGGGATTCTCCCGGATGTGGGTGGGCGCCTTCCATATCCCCGAGGGGAATCATCCTGATCTCCCCGCCCTGGAAATCCTGGCCGACATTCTGGCAGGGGGGCGGAGTTCCCGGCTTTACCGGCGCCTGGTGAAGGAAGAGGGCGTGGCCATCAACGTATCGGCCTTTGCCGAGCAGAATAAAGACCCCGGCCTGTTCTTCGTGTGGGTGGTGCTTAAACCCGATGCGGATCCAGGACAGGTGGAGTCGGCGGTGTTTGAAGAGTTCTCGCGGCTTGCAAAAGAAGGCCCCACCGAGCAGGAACTCGCCAAGGCCCGCAACCGGGTGACCGCCACCTTTGTCCGGCGCCAGCAGTCCGTGGTGTCCAAGGGAATTCTGGTGGGGATGTTTGACATCCTGGACCGGCCGGAGGCCGCCCTGGAGTGGCCCCAGAAACTTTTTGCCGTCACCGCCGAAGATGTGAAGCGGGTGGCCGGGACCTATTTCGCCCCGGAGAAGATCACGGTGGGCGAGCTGATTCCCGTTCCGCCGGAAGACGTTCAGGCCTATATGAAGAAAATGCAGGAAGCCGCATCCAAAAAGTTCCGCCGATGAGGGAGGACAAACATGGAGGTTTTCTGGATCATGATGGCCGCTCAATCCGTCCCCTTTCCCATCACACGGTTTGATCTGGACAACGGCCTCCGGGTGGTGGTGGCCACCAAGCAGGACCTCCCCCTCACCCTCGCGCGGCTGGTGGTGTTTGCCGGAACCCGGGACGAAGGGGACCAATGGGGGCTGGCCAACCTGACAGGTGAACTCCTGACAGAAGGCACCGAGCGGCACGACGCCGAGGCCCTGGCCGAAGCGGTGGAGGGGCTGGGTGCCAGTCTGAACGTGGATGTGGGCACCTATACCACCCAGATCACCCTGGACGTGCTCTCTCCTCGCGCCCGGGAAGGGTTCGCCCTCTTCCGGGAAGTGGTGCGGTATCCCACCTTTCCCGAGGAAGAGCTCAACAAAACACGGGAACGCATCATCGCCTCCATTCAGGAAAGCCTGTCCCACCCCGACAACGTGGTGGACGACGCCTTCCACTATGTCCTGTATGGCCAGCACCCCCAGGGACGACCGCCGGAAGGAACCCCTGAAACCCTGAAGCGCCTCACCCGGGAAGATATTGTTCGGTTCCATCGGACGTATTACGTCCCGGCCAACGCCTTTCTGGTGGTGGTTTCCAGCCTCCCTCCCGAAGAGGTGCGGGCCCTGGTGGAGGAGGCCTTCGGCGACTGGAAGGGGAAGGCACCGAAACATCCGGAAGTTCCTCCCCTCCCCCGGCTGGAAGGGAAGCGGATTGTGGTGGTGCCCATGCAGGTGAATCAGGCTTTTGTGGCCCTGGGGCATTTCGGCATCCGGCGAAGCGATCCGGATTATCCCCTGGTGCGCCTGATGAGCTATATTCTGGGAAGCGGCGGGTTTGCCTCCCGCCTTTTCCGGATCGTGCGCAACGAGAAGGGATATGCCTATTCCGTCTATGCCTATTTCTATCCCGGCTATCTTCTGCCCGGAGAGTTCCGGGCAGGCATGCAGACCAAAATTGAAACGGCGAACGATGCGGTGGCTTCCATGATAGAGGTGATCCGGACCTACCGGGAGGAAGGCCCCACACCCCAGGAACTGGAGGATGCCAAGTCCTATGTGCTGGGCAGCCTCCCCCGCCAGACCGAAACCTTCGGCCAGATCCTGGGAGCCCTGGTGACCCAGACCCTTCACGACCTCCCGGATTATTTCTGGATCCGGGAGGCCGAAGAGAGCCAGGAATACACGGTGGATCAGGTCCGGAAAGCCGCCCGGAAATATCTGGACGTGGACCGCTATGTTCTGGTGCTGGTGGTCCCCGAAAACTTTGAACTGGACATTCCGGGTTTGAAGGAAGCAACGGTGGAAACGCTGTCGGTGGAAACCCTGCTGAACTGGGGGAAAGGATCATGACCGCCCATCACGGCAACGGATTTGAAGAACCCACCCTGATTCCGGATCTTCTGGAGCGGGAAAAGGCGGTGGACCGGGCGGTGGAGGAGGCCCGGGAAAAGGCCCAGAAGATCCTGCAGGAAGCGGAAAAAGAGGCCCGCGCTCTCCTTGAACGGGGACAGGATGAGGCAGAACGGGCGGCCCGGGCCTATCTGGAACGGGCCCGGCGGGAAATTCAGGAGGAGGCCGAGCGGAAACTCCAGGAAGGGATGCAACGGGTGAACGCGCTGGAAGAGCGGGCCCGGGCCCGTACGGAGGAGGGGGTCCGGTATCTTCTGAAACTGGTTCTGGAGGAAGCCTGATGGATTTCAGGATCACCGAAGAACAGCGGATGATCCAGGAGATGGCCCGGGAGTTCGCCCAGCGGGAGATCGCCCCCATCGCCAAGGAGATTGACGAGGAAGAGCGGTTCCCTCACGAGACTGTCCGGAAGATGGGGGAGCTGGGCCTCATGGGGATTGAAATCCCGGAGGAATACGGCGGTGCCGGTGCAGACACCATCTCCTATGTGCTGGCCCTGAAAGAAATCGCCAGAGTGTGCGCCTCCCACGCCGTGATCATGTCTGTCCAGAATTCCCTGGTGGCCTATGGCCTCTGGAAGTTCGGCACCGAAGAGCAGAAGCAGAAGTTCCTGATCCCCGTCGCCTCCGGAAAGAAGCTGGGGGCCTATTCCCTCACAGAGCCTCAGGCGGGATCGGATGCCTCCAACCTCCTGACCACCGCCGTGCGGGACGGAGACTGGTATGTGATCAACGGCCGGAAAGCCTGGGTGACCAACGGCCCCCATGCGGATTATATCATCGTGTTCACGGTCACGGACAAGTCCAGGCGCCACCACGGCATCACAGCCTTCATTGTGGACACGAAGCGGGAAGGCTTTTCCGTGGGAAAGGTGGAGAAAAAGCTGGGCATCCGGGCCGCCCACAGCGGGGAGATCATCTTTGAGAACTACCGGGCCCACGTGAGCGAGCGGCTGGGAGAAGAAGGGCAGGGGTTCAAAATCGCCATGCACATCCTGGACACCGGACGCATCGGCATCGCCGCCCAGGCCTGGGGCATCGCGGAAGCGGCCTATGAAGAGGCTGCCCGGTATGCCCTTCAGCGGGAGGCTTTCGGCCAGCCCATCGCCCGGTTTCAGGCCATCCAGTTCTATCTCGCGGACATGCGCACCCGTCTGGAAGCCGTGAAACTCCTGACCCTCCAGGCTGCCTGGAAGAAGATGCAGTCCCTCCAGACCGGTGAGCCTTACACGCAGGAGGCCTCCATGGCCAAACTGTTTGCCTCCGAGGCCGCCGTGGAGATCACCCGGAAAGCCATCCAGATCCACGGCGGGGTGGGTTACAGCCGGGAGTTCAACGTGGAACGTTATTACCGGGACGCCAAAATCACCGAAATCTATGAGGGGACCTCGGAAATCCAGCGGATCGTCATCGCCCGGAACCTGCTTCAGGGGTTTGCCCGGGAACTGGGGATAGATTTCAAAAAATAGGGGCCTTCCATGGACGACGCCCGGTTTCTCGCCCGCATGGAACAGCGCCTTCAGGAAGAAAAGCGGGCCATCCTCAAACGTCTGAAGGCCAAACAGGAAACGGGGGCCCAGATCCTGGAGAACTGGAACGACCCCTCCGACCTGGAGGACGTGGCCGCCTTCACCCAGGAGGAGGAGATTTTCCGGCTGCTTTCCGAACGGGAGCTTCGGGAACTTCAGGAAATCCAGGACGCCCTGCGACGGATCCGGGAAGGAACCTATGGCATCTGTCGCCGCTGCAAAAGAGAAATTGAGCGGGAACGCCTGGAGATCCTTCCCACCACAGAGCTCTGTCAGGGCTGTGCCCAGAGGGATCAGGCCCGAATGGACCGGATGGGATAACGCATGCCGGAACGGGTTCTCACCTTTCAGGAGGTGATCTTCCGCCTGCAGGAATTCTGGGGCCGGGAAGGCTGTGTGATCCTTCAGCCCTACAACAGCGAGGTGGGGGCGGGGACCTTCAATCCCGCCACCTTTCTGCGGGTGCTGGGACCCTCACCTTGGCGGACTGCCTATGTGGAACCCACCCGCCGCCCCCGGGATGGACGGTATGCCGAGAACCCCAACCGCGTCCAGCAGTATTACCAGTTTCAGGTGATCCTCAAGCCCGCTCCGGAAAATGTCCAGGATCTGTATCTTGCCTCCCTAAAAGCCCTGGGGCTGGACCTTTCCCGGCACGACGTGCGTTTTGTGGAGGACGACTGGGAGTCCCCCACCCTCGGGGCCTGGGGACTGGGCTGGGAGGTCTGGCTGGATGGGATGGAGATCACCCAGTTCACCTATTTTCAGCAGGTGGGCGGGATTGATCTGGAGGTGGTGCCCGTGGAGATCACCTATGGTCTGGAGCGGGTAACCATGTTCGTGCAGGGCGTTTCCAGCCTGTTTGACATCGTCTGGACCGAGGGGGTGACGTGGGGGGATGTGTATCGGGATTTTGAACGAGAGTTTTCAGCCTATAACTTTGAAGAAGCGCCGGTGGATTTTCTCCGGGAGCAGTTTGATGTGCTGGAGCGGGAAGGATGGCGGCTTCTGGAGAAAAATCTGGTGTATCCGGCCTATGACCATGTGATCAAGATGTCCCACACCTTCAACCTTCTGGATGCCCGGGGGGCCATTTCCCCTTCGGAGCGGGCGAAATTCATCGCCCGGGTGCGCCGCCTGGCATCCGGTGTGGCACGAAAATACCTTGAAAGACAGGAGGCGACGCGATGAAGATCCGGATCACGGGACGCAACGTGGAGATCACCCCCGGTCTCCAGTCCTATGCCGACAAACGCCTTTCGGGGCTGGAGCGCTATGCCCGGGGGCTGGTGGTGGGGGATCCCCATCTCGTGGTGTGGGAGGAGCGCGGACAGTATGGGGGAGAGTTTTTGCTCAAAATCAAGGGGAAAACCCTGAAGGTGGAAAGTTCTGGGAAGAAAGACCCCCTGGAGCTCATTGACGAACTCAAGGACATTGCCAAACGGCAGCTGGAGAAGGAGAACGAAAAGCTCCGGGAACGACGCAGGAGAGCCTGAAATCCGTCATGAACACGGGGGAGGGGCGGTGGACCCCGGTGGTCAGTGTGGTGGAACCGGAGGTGTCCCCGGAGGATCTCCAGAAAGCAGGCATAGAAATCCTTTCCCCGCTGGAGAGTCTTCCCCCCGGACCTCTGTGGAACGCCCTGCGTCTGCTTCTGCCAGAAGAGCATCCTCCCAAAAACGCCTGGTGGTTTCTGCCCCACCGGGCCTGGGAGCTTCCGGAGATCCGGAAAGGGATGGAGGTTCACCAACCGGTGGCGGCGATCCTGGAGCGACCTCCTGAACCTCCGCCCGTCCTTCCGGTGGCCAGAGTGCTGGGGACACGCCTCTCCTTTCCCGAGCTGGCCCGGATGCTGGCGCCTCTCCTGGCCCCCCGTGCGTACGTTCACGGGACCCTTGTGGAAGTTTTCGGCATCGGGGTGCTTCTCGTGGGGCCGAGCGGTGTGGGGAAAACCGAGTGCGCGCTGGAATTGCTGCACCGGGGGCACTTCTTCGTGGCCGATGATCTTGTGGAACTCGTGCTTCTTCCGGAACGCGTCCTCGGGCGTTCGGGCAGCCGGAATCCGGAACTGGCATCCCGCGCGGAAATCCGGGGCCTCGGCGTGGTGGACATCCAGGAGCTTTTCGGCTGGGCACGGATCAAGCGGGAAATCGGAGTGGATCTGGTGGTGGAGCTCCTCCATATCCCCTCCGTTCATCTCAGCTCAGACCGGGAGCCCTTCGCCCGCGGGAGCATCCACCTTGGGGGGCGATCTTTCCCCTCCATTCGCCTCCCCGTTCAGGCTTCCAAATCTCTCGGTCCCATCGTGGAAACGGCAGTCCTTCAGTTCCGTATGGAGCACAATCGGTGAGAGCCCTGATCCATCGTGCTTCCCGACAGTGGGAGGCGGTGCAGCGGGACCTCCCTGTCCCGGAGGAAGGGGAAGCGCTTTTCCGGGTGCTCCGGACGGGTTTTTGCGCCTCGGACTGGAAAATCTATCTGGGTCTGAAACCGGTCAGGGCGGGTGTGATCCCCGGCCACGAAATTGCGGTGGAGGTGGTGGAAGACCCCACAGGCCGGTGGCAACCGGGGATGCGAGGAAGCCTCTATCCCATCCAGTTCTGCGGTTCCTGCTCGGCCTGCCGGCGAGGACTGGAACAGCACTGTGAAAAAAAGGTGAGCCTGGGGTATGCCCGGGACGGCGGGTTCGCCACCCACATCGTGGCGCCCGCGTCACTTTTCGTCCCGGCAACCGTGGACGATCCCGAGTGGTTCGTGTTTACCGAGCCCCTGGCCACCGTCCTGTGGGGCCTCGCCCGGGTGGACCGCGCGGAGGTTGCGCGGGTGGGCATCTGGGGGCTGGGG
>WFYF01000255.1 GCA_015490255.1 Caldifarciminota bacterium | reverse complement strand
GGCCTGGACGCCCTGCTGGGTTTCATTCTGGCACTCCTGCAGGTGGGCTATTTCCTGCTCCTTCCGGCCTATGTCTGGGCCACTTTCTGGTCCGGCCAGACCCTGTCCTTTCTCCTGGTTGCCCGTGCGAAGGATGGGCTGGATTATTTAAAAATGGAGGAAGAACATGCATAAGACCCGGGAAACCGTGGACCGGCTCCTTGGGCTTCAGAAACTGGACACCCAGATCGCCGAACTGGAGCGCCAGCGGGACCGCATCCCGGAAGAGCGAGCCGCGCTGGAAGAAGAAAAGGCCCGTCTGGAATCCCGGCTTTCCGCCCTGCAGGAGGAGCGGTCCAGACGGGAAGGGGAGATCCGGCGACTGGAGAGGGAGATTGATTCCCTGCGGGCGCAAATGGAAGAGGAAACCAAAAAGGCCCGGCGGGCCCGAACGCCCCGGGAACTGGAGGCCATCCAGAAGGAGATTGCCTATCTTTCCCGTCTGATCCGGGAGAAGGAAAACCAGATCCTGGAACACATGGAGGCCCTGGAGGGAAAAACCAGGAAAACGGCAGAGGGGAAGGAAGAACGCGTTCCTGGACTCCTGGAGCAGATCCGGCGGATGGAAGAGGAGGTGAACGCCCGCATCCCGGAGATCAACAGCCGTCTCGCCGTGCTGGACCGGGACCTCAAAGCCCTGGAGGAGCGTTTGCTGGACTTTGCGGAAGAGCGGGAACGGCAGGTGCACTTCATTGACGTGGAATGGCTGGAACTTTATGAGCGGATCCGCCGTCGCCAGGGCCTTCCGGTTCTGGTGGAACTCCTTGAAGGCGCCTGCGGAGGGTGCGGAAACGTGCTCTCTGAAGATCGGCTCATGGCTCTGGAAGACGAAGGTGTCATTCAGTGCGAGATGTGCGGACGCCTGATCTATGCGCCGGAGTGGCTCTGAGGCCTGAGGGGTGAAACTGTTTGGATTCCTGCCGGTGGGTTTGCGGGACGTGGTGGACGTCCTGGCCGCGTCGTTCATCCTGTATCACATCCTCCGATTTTTCCGGCAGTCCCGGGCGGTTTATATCTTTCTGGGTATCCTGCTCATCACCCTGATGGGCTGGGTTGCCCAGCTTTTCCATCTCTCCGTTCTGGCCTGGATGACCGGTCTGCTCCGAACCATCGGACTGGTGGCGGTGGTGATCATCTTCCAGCCAGAAATCCGGCGTGTCCTTCTCTCTCTGGGACGAAATCCCCTGTTCCGGCGAATGGTCCCGGAGGGGGTGGACCCCGCCCTCAAGGAGATCGCCGAGGCCGCCTTCCGGATGGCCAGCCGGAACATTGGCGCCCTCATCGTGATCCAGCGCCGGGACCCCCTGCGGGATCTGGCAGAGCGGGGGGTGATTCTCCAGGCCCGGGTGCACCAGGACCTGCTGGTCAGCCTGTTTCACCCCGCAAGCCCCCTTCACGACGGGGCGGTCATCGTGGATGAGGACCGGATTCTGGCCGCCCGGGTGATCCTGCCCCTGCTGCCCGGAGCCGAGGACCTTCCGGAGGCCTTCGGCACCCGCCACCGTGCAGCCTGGAGCATCACGGTGGAGACCGATGCGGTGGCCGTGGTGGTCTCAGAGGAACGAGGCGAGGTCCGGGTGTTTGAGCACGGTCAGTTTACGCTGGCCTCCTCCCAGGACGAGCTCCAGACCCTCCTGAGCGAGGCCCTTCGGGAGGTGCTGGAGGCGGGAGAAGAAACGGTTGCCGCATGAACGTGCCTTACTGGAAAAGCCCGGTTGCCCGGAGTCTGAAGCGGGCGATGGACATCGCCGGTGCCCTGGTGGGGCTCGTTTTCTTCGGGCCTGTGATGATTGGGGTGGCCCTCCTTGTCCGGTGGCGTCTTGGAAAGCCGGTGCTTTTCCGGCAGGTTCGGGCGGGGCTGTGCGGGAAACCCTTTGTGATCTATAAATTCCGGACCATGACGGAGGCCCGGGATGCAGAGGGCAACCCCCTTCCGGACGAAAAACGTCTCACCGCCCTCGGGCGGTTTCTGCGTCGCTATTCGCTGGATGAACTCCCCGAGTTTTTCAACGTCCTGAAAGGAGACATGAGCCTGGTGGGCCCCCGTCCCCTCTATCTGCGGTATATCCCCCGATACAGCCCGGAGCAGAAGAAACGCCTGTGGATGAAGCCGGGGATCACGGGATGGGCCCAGGTGAACGGCCGGAACGCCCTGTCCTGGGAAGAGCGATTTGCCCTGGACGTGTGGTATGTGGAACACTGGAATCTGTGGCTGGACCTCAAAATCCTGTTCCTCACCCTCTGGAAGGTCATCAGGGCGGAAGGGGTCTCCCACCCCGGCTGGGCCACCATGCCGGAGTTCAACCCGTCCAGCGAAACACCGTCCGGGACAGTCCCCCGAGATACGAAAAAGACAGATCAAACCGATTCCCCGTGCGGGGGGTGAACACGAAAGGCCAGTTGGGACAGATCACGGGGTCGCAGAGCTTTTCTTCTCCGTCCCACACCTCCACACCAAACACCACGACGTCTCCCG
Organism: Caldifarciminota bacterium; assembly: GCA_015490255.1. GTDB lineage: Bacteria > Hydrothermota > Hydrothermia > S141-80 > S141-80 > S141-80. The sequence continues at coordinate 869 of WFYF01000255.1, read as the reverse complement.
GGAGATCGGAAAGGTCCATTTCCCTCCGCTCAAGCCCCTGAAGAGCCCGCCACGCCAGCACGGTTTTCTGAGGACCCCAGGCCTCAAAGTCCGGGAAGAGGTCCGAGACCAGCGCTCCGGAAAGCTCCCGGAACGTCGCGGAATCCAGCACGTCCTCCCCCAGGGTTTCAAAGGACACCACCTGGGCTTTGAGGAACCCCCGGTCGGGGAAAATCCGGCCGGGACGGAACGGCAGGCGTTCCAGAGCGGCCAGACTTTCGTCGTACAGGAGGGGACCATACAGCTCCTGCACCAGCAGGTCCACCGCCTCCGGGGGGTGAAAATCTTCCACCAGTCCCGGAACAATCTCCACGTTCTCCCGCAAACCGAAGCGGCGACGCAGCACGGAAAGGGCGAAAGGGTTCTCCTCCACCAGGAACAGGCGGTCGGGTTGCACGATCTCCAGGATCACCTCCGAAAGACGCCCCAGGCCGGCTCCGGCTTCCACCACCACCCCACCGGTCATCCCCAGCCGGAAAAGCCCCCGGGCAAAGGCCTCCAGACGCCCTTCGTCCTCATACACTCCCAGGAAGGCCAGAAACCCGTCCAGGGCCAGAAGTTCTTCCTCCGGCAGGTCGTTCAGGATCTCCATCAGAAGGCCACCTCCCGCAAACGAACATAGAACCGGAAACCCCAGTCTATTTTTCCGGAAGCCTGAAAACGGGCCACCGGGAACCGCAGGTCCACCAGTCCGAAATGAACAAACGGCCCCCCTTCCCCATACGTTCTGGAACCGTCCAGCCAGCCCGCCCGGGCATACAGGAAAAGCGGGCCCGACAGAGAGAGGTCCACCCCCGCCACGCCCCAGCGAGTGCCGGAAAGCCCCAGAC
>WFYF01000254.1 GCA_015490255.1 Caldifarciminota bacterium | reverse complement strand
CCTCCTGACCATTCGGGAGGGATGGGGTATAATGGGGCCATACCGGAACCGTGAAGATACGGGAACGTCGGGAAAGTTCGCGAGGGAAGGGAGGTGTGGAGGATGCGTTTTGCCTATGACGTGATCGTGGTGGGGGGAGGCCATGCGGGCATTGAGGCCGCGCTGGCCGCCGCACGGATGGGCGGTCGGGTCCTCCTCCTCACCCTGAACCTGGACACCATCGGCCAGATGTCCTGCAACCCTGCCATCGGCGGGATCGGCAAGGCTCATCTCGTGAAGGAAGTGGACGCCCTGGGCGGGGAGATGGGCAAAGCCGCCGACGCCACCGCCCTCCAGGTCCGGATGCTCAACACCTCCAAAGGACCCGCCGTCTGGTCCCTGCGGATGCAGAACGACCGGAAAGCCTATCGCACCTATATGCGCCGGGTGGTGGAAAGCGAGAAAACCCTCCACCTCCTTCAGGAGGAAGCGGTGGAGATTCTGGTGAAGGACGGGCGGGTCCAGGGCGTGCGCACCCATACGGGCATGGAATATTTCGCTCCCGCCGTGGTTCTGACCACGGGGACCTTCCTCCGGGGTCGGGGACACATCGGCCCCACCCAGTTTGACACCGGACGGGCCGGCGAACCCCCCGCCCGGAGCCTCTCGGCCTCCCTGAAAGCCCTGGGCCTGGAACTCGGCCGTTTCAAGACCGGCACCTCCCCCCGGCTGGACGGCCGGACCGTTGACTTCTCAAAGATGGAACGGCAGGACGGCGATCCCGTGCCCCGGGGATTCTCCTTCCGGAACCCCGTGCTGCACAACCTGGAGCAGCTTCCCTGCTTCGTCACCCGGACCAACCCCGAAACCCACCGGGTGATCCGGGAGGTCCTGCACCTGGCCCCCATGTTCACCGGCCAGATCCAGAGCCCCGGACCCCGGTATTGCCCTTCCATTGAGCAGAAACTCGTGATGTTTGAGCACCAGTCCTCCCACCGCCTCATCCTGGAGCCGGAGGGCCGGGACACCTGGGAGGTGTATGTGAACGGCCTTTCCACCTCCATCCCGGTGGAGGCCCAGTGGCGGATGCTCCGGACCATCCCGGGGCTGGAGAAGGCCCGCATCGTGCGGCCCGGCTATGCCATTGAATACGACTTCGTGTATCCCCATCAGCTCCGCCATACCCTGGAGACCCGGACCATCCGGGGCCTCTTTCTGGCCGGCCAGATCAACGGCACCACCGGCTATGAAGAGGCCGCCGCCCAGGGGATTGTGGCCGGCATCAACGCCATGCGGTATGCCGCCGGGGAAGACGGCATCGTCCTTTCCCGGAGCGAAGCCTATATCGGCGTGCTCATTGACGACCTGGTGCGCAAGGGCACCGACGAACCCTACCGCATGTTCACCTCCCGGGTGGAATTCCGCCTCTCCCTCCGGATGGACAACGCCACGGACCGCCTGCTGCCCCTGGGACATCGTCTGGGGCTCATCCAGGATACGGAATACCGCGCGTTTCTTGAAGAAAAAGCACGGATGGAAAAGGTGCTGGCCCACCTGGCCGGAACCCGGATCCACGCCCGCACCCTCAATCCCCTTCTCGCGGAGGTTCCTTCCGCCCCCATCCACGACACCATCGCCCTGGAGGAACTTCTGCGCCGCCCCGAGATCCGGTATGCCCACCTCGTCCGGTGGGGCCTGGCCCCGGAACTCCCCCTGCACCTGGCGGAGAAGGTGGAGATTGAGGTCAAATACCGGGCTTTTGTGGAGCGGGAGGAACGCTCTCTCCGGTTTTATCGTCACATGGAAAAAATCCGGCTGCCGGAAGATCTGGACTACTGGAGACTTGCCAACCTGAGCTATGAAGCCCGGGAGAAACTCTCCCGGTTGCGGCCCCGCACCCTGGCGGAGGCCGCCCGCATCCCGGGGGTCTCTCCCGCGGATCTTCTGGCCCTTTATCAGCACCTTGAACGCACAGGAGCCGTCTCATGAACCGGGAAGACGAAGTGATCCAGACCCTTGTGAAATATTTTCAGCCCCATCCCCGCCTGCCCCTTCCGGCCGGGAGCGACGACGCCACCGTGATCTCGGAGGTGCCCGGCCGGAAGCTGACCCTCTCGGTGGATGCCGACATGGTGGGGGTGCACTTTCTGCGGAGCATGATGGGCTTTGGCGATATCGGCTATCGGGCCCTGGCGGCAGCCCTTTCGGATCTTGCCGCCATGGCGGCCACCCCCCTGACCTTCCTGGTGAACCTGGAGGTGCCTCTGGACCTTTCTCTTGCGGACATCAGCGAGATCTATGAGGGATTCCGGCCTCTGATGAAAAAGTTCTGCATCTCCCCTTCCGGCGGGAACATCACCCGCAGCGAGCGCATCGGTCTGGTGATCACCGTGGTGGGGGAATGTCTGGAAGGCACAGGTCTCCTGCGCAAGGCCCGGGAGGGGGACCTGGTGGCGGTGAGCGGGGATCTGGGCCGGAGTTTCGGTGGCCTCCAGATCCTCCTGAACCGCACCCTGGAAGGAAAGGTGGGGGAACAGGCCCAGGACCTGATTGACAAGTTCCTTCGTCCCATGCCCCGGATTGAGGAGGTGCAGCGTCTCTACGCCGAGGAGGTCCGCCCCCGGGGCGGAATGGACATCTCCGACGGTCTGGGGCTGGACGCTTTCCGGCTGGCCCGGGAGAACGGCGTGGAGATCGTGCTGGATGCCTCGGCCCTGCCCATCCACCCCGCCACCCGGCGCTTCGCCGAGATCGCGGGGCTGGACCCGGTGGAGGTGGCCCTGGCCAGCGGGGAAGAGTTTGAGGTGCTCCTGGTGCTGGATCCGGCCGATCGGGACGTGGCCGAACGCCTGGGCTGGACCGTGATCGGCGAGGTGCGGGCGGCTTTTGAACCCGGGGCCTTTGTGCTCCGGGATGGAGAAAAGCAACCCATCGCCCATCTGGGCTATGACCATCTGGTGACGAGCATGGAAGAAAACGGAGGTTCAGCATGGAACTCACCGTGAGCCAGCAGATTTTCGCCGAGTTTCTCCAGGATCTCTCGCGGGTGGTCGCCCCGCGCTCCCCGCAGCCGGTGCTCCGGTTCGCCCTCCTTTCCGCCCGGGAGGATCATCTGATCGGGCGGGCGACCAACCTGGAAGTTTATCTTGAGGAACAGATACCGGCCCAGGTGCATGAGGAGGGGCTGGCCACCCTGCCTGCCCGGGAAGCGGCGGCGCTGGTGGCCTCCCTGGACCCCGCCCTCCTGCGGGTGCAGGCGGGAGAAGAGGGGATTCTGACCCTGGAACATCCCGTGGGACACTATCAGTTCGCCGGAGTGGACCCGGCCGAGTTTCCAGATTTCCAGATCCCGCCGGAAGAGGATGGCGTGGTGGTGGAACTGGCTCCCTTCCTGGAGGGGGTCAAGCGGGTGGAATATTGCCGGGCGCCCCGCACCCATGAACCGCCCTTCCTGGCCGGAATCCTTCTGGAGGTCCGTCCCGGGGAGCTGCGTCTGGTGGCGACGGACGGGCACCGTC
>WFYF01000253.1 GCA_015490255.1 Caldifarciminota bacterium | reverse complement strand
GAAATCCTCCAGCGGGAGGCCCTCCGCCACGCCACCCTGGAGGGGGTGGACCGGGAAATCCAGGAGGGGGATGCTGTCCGTGCAGACATTATCCTGAAAACCCCTTCCGGGCGCCGGACGCTGAAAAAAAACAAAAACGTGCTCCTCTTTGTGGATGATTCCCAGCCCCCGAAGATCAAGGAGGCCCTTCTGGGGAAAAAGGCGGGGGATACGGTGGAAGTGGACGTGGAGCGCGGGCGCTACCGGATTGTGGTCCATCAGGTGTTCACCCAGGTGATCCCCGAGATCAACGACGACTTTGCGAAAACTCTTGGATATGAATCTCTGGAAGCCCTCAAAGAGACCATCCGGGAACGCCTGCGGAAGATCCACGAAGACGAGGCGGAAGACAAACTGGAAGCCGACCTCATTGAGGCCCTCTACAACCAGGTTCAGTTTGATCTCCCGGAATCCATGGTGGCCGATGAGCTGGACGAGCTGGAGGAGAAGTTCCGGGAGGATTACGGGGTGGAGGAGGTCACGGAGGACATCCGGTCGGAGCTCCGCCGTATTGCGGAGCACCGGGTGAAGCGGGCCATCATCCTCACCCGGGTGGCGGATCATCTGGGCCTGGAACCCACCGAGGAGGAAATCCAGGAGGAGGTGGCCCGGCTGGCCCGGGAACTGGGATACAAGCCCGAAAACCTCCTTCCCCGGCTTCAGGCCTCGGAACACTGGGGAGAGATCGTGGAGAGCCTCCGCCGGAAAAAGGCGCTGAACTATCTCAAAAACCAGGTGAACGTGCAGGTGATCCTGGGATAAACGGGGAGAAGCCATGAAGGACCTTCGCAGCCAGTATGTGCCCATCGTGATTGAGCAGACCGGTCGGGGAGAGCGGGCCTATGACATCTATTCCCGTCTTCTCAAGGACCGGATCGTGTTCCTGGGGGCACCCATTGATGACCATGTGGCCAACCTGGTGGTGGCCCAGCTCCTTTTCCTTGAAGCCGAGGACCCCAACAGGGACATCTTTCTCTACATCAACTCTCCCGGCGGCTCGGTCACGGCAGGCCTGGCCATCTATGACACCATGCAGTATATCAAACCCGACGTGGTGACGGTGTGCGTGGGCCTGGCCGCATCCATGGGGGCGGTGCTGCTGGCCGGCGGGGCCCCCGGAAAGCGCTATGCCCTGCCCCACGCCAAAATGATGATTCACCAGCCCTGGGGCGGTGTGCAGGGACAGGCCAAGGACATCGTGATCCACGCCAAGGAGATCGCCCGGACCCGGGACACCCTGAACCGGATCCTGGCCAGACACACCGGACAGCCCCTTGAAAAAATTGAGCAGGATACGGACCGGGATTTCTTCATGACGGCGGAAGAGGCCGTGGAATACGGTCTGGTGGACAAGGTGCTGGAGCGTCTGGAACAGGAGGCGTCATGAGCCGGCTTCGCAGTGATCGTCCCCGTCTCCCCCGCTGCTCCTTCTGCGGGCGGACCGAGCGGGAAGCCGGGATGCTGGTGGGCGGCACCGGCGCCTATATCTGCCGGAACTGTGCGGAGATGGCCCTGGAGATCATGCGGGTGAGCGAAGCGTCCACCGAACCGGTGAAAATCCATCTGCCCCCGCCGCGGGAGATCAAAGCTTATCTGGACGAATATGTGGTGGGGCAGGAATATGCGAAGAAAGTGCTTTCGGTGGCGGTTTATGCCCACTACCGGCGGATCCAGAGCGGTCAGCCGTTTGAGAAAACCAACGTGCTGCTGCTGGGGCCCACCGGTGTGGGGAAAACCCTGCTGGCCCGAACGCTTGCCCAGCTCCTGCGCGTTCCCTTTGCCATCTATGACGCCACGCCCCTGACCGAAGCCGGGTATGTGGGGGAAGACGTGGAGAACATCCTGGTCCGGCTGCTGCAGGTGGCCGACTATGACGTGGAGCGGGCCCAGGTGGGCATCGTGTATCTGGACGAGGTGGACAAGCTGGCCCGGAAAAGCGATTCTCCCTCCATCACCCGGGATGTGTCCGGCGAAGGGGTGCAGCAGGCCCTGCTCAAAATCCTGGAAGGCACGGTGGCCAACGTCCCGCCCCAGGGAGGCCGGAAACACCCCGAACAGCCCTTCATCCAGGTGGATACCACCAACATTCTGTTTATCCTGGGAGGAGCTTTTGAAGGGATTGAGGAGATCATCCAGCGGCGTCTGGGCCGCCAGGGAATCGGGTTTTTGAAGGAACATGCCCGGGACGAGAAAGAGCGGGAGTTTCTCCTTCGCCACGTGCAACCCGAAGATCTGGTGACCTTCGGCCTGATCCCGGAGCTGGTGGGTCGCCTGGGTCTGATTGCTCCTCTCCACCCTCTCACCGAGGAAGACCTCATCCGGGTGCTCACCGAGCCCAGAAATGCTCTGCTGCGGCAGTATGAGCAGTATTTCCTGATGGAAGGTGCCCGGCTGGTTTTCACCGACGAGGCCCTCCGGGCCATCGCCCGGAAGGCCCATGCCCGCGGAACCGGGGCCCGCGGCCTCAAATCCATCCTGGAAGAGGTGCTTCTGGACACCATGTTCCTCCTTCCTTCCCGACCGGATGTGGAAGAGGTGATCGTGGACGAGGCCTGTGTGGAGGAGGGGATTCCTCCCCACCTCGTGGTGCGCAAAAAACGCGAAGCCCAGTGAGTCCCCATGCGATTTGACGGCACACCGGTGATTCCTGTCCGGGGTGGGGTGGTGTTCCCCAAACAGATCATCCCGGTGCGGTTCTTCCGGGATGTGGCCCGTCGTGCGCTGGAAGCGGCACGCGCATCGGACACGGAGCTCGGCCTCGTTCTCCTTGCGGTGCAGCGGGATTCGGATCAGGAGCAACCGTCCACCACCGCGGCCATCACGCCATAGGGATAGAAATCTTCGGTGGTGGAGGCGGGAGGTCCCGGCGATGAGGCTCTGCTTCACGCCTCCGAACGGGTGCGGTTCCGGAAGATATGGCTGGATGAAGAGGGCGTGCTCCGGGGATCGGGGGTGCTGAAACCCTTCCCCCTCGGAGCCCGTCGCACCCGGCTCACGGCCCTGTTTCAGCTGATTCAGGAAATCCTTCTTCAGATGGCCGAGCTGGATGATCATCTTTCTTCCCTGGCCGAAGATGTCCGGGAGATTCCCCCAAAAGAGGCCCAGGAAGCGGTTTATCTTCTCGGAACGTTTTATCCCCGGTGGGACGTGTCCCAGCGAATGCGCTTGCTTTCGGCAGCCACGCTGGAGGAGGCCCTGCGTCTGCTGGTCTCCTGGCTGGAGGAGGATCTGGGCCGCATGGAGCTGCGGGCCCGGATCCACGAGCGGGTGCACGAGCGGATGGAGCGCCAGCAGAAGGAGTTTTTCCTCCAGCAGCAGCTTCAGGAGATCCAGCGGGAACTCGGCCTCACGGAGGAGGCGGAATTTCAGAAGCTGGAAGAGCAGATCCGGGCGGCGGGAATGCCTGAGGAAGTGCAGGCCAAGGCCCTTCAAGAGCTCGCTCGCCTGCGCCGGATTCCTCCCATGAGTCCGGAGTCCGGGGTGATCCGGTCCTATCTGGACTGGCTCATCGCCCTGCCCTGGAACCGGCGGAGCCCGGATCGTCTGGACCTTGCCCATGTCCGGAAGGTGCTGGATGAGGACCACTATGGTCTGGAAGAGCCCAAAGAGCGAATCCTGGAATATCTGGCTTCGGTGAAGCTGAAGGGCGAGATCCGGGGCCAGGTGATCTGCTTTGTGGGGCCTCCGGGGGTGGGCAAAACCTCCCTGGCCCGGTCCATCGCCCGTGCCTTAGGCCGCCCCTTCGTACGCATGTCCCTGGGCGGGGTGCGGGATGAGGCAGAAATCCGGGGCCACCGGCGCACCTATATCGGGGCCCTTCCGGGACGCATCATCCAGATGATCCGTCGCGCAGGGGTGAAAAACCCCCTGATGCTTCTGGACGAAATTGACAAACTGGGGAGGGACTGGCGGGGGGACCCCTACGCCGCTCTGATGGAGGTGCTGGACCCTGAGCTCAACAGCCAGTTTCAGGATCACTATCTGGAGGTGGACTTTGATCTCTCCGAGGTGCTTTTCATCACCACGGCCAACAACCCCTATGCCATCCCCCGTCCCCTTTATGACCGGATGGAGGTGATTCCCATCCGGGGCTATCTGGAGACCGAAAAGTTCTTCATCGCCCGGGAGCATCTCATCCCGAAAAAACTCCAGGAAGTGGGGCTTCCCCGGGGAGCGGTGCGGGTGACGGACGGGGCGGTTCGGCGGATGATCCGGGCCTACACCCGGGAAGCGGGCGTTCGGGAGCTGGAGCGCCAGATCCGGCGACTGTTTCTGAAGGTGGCCCGCCGGTATGTTGAGGAAGGCAAACCGGTTCGCATCACCCAGCGCAACCTGCCGGAGTGGCTGGGCGTGCCCCGGTATGAGGAACTGCGGGCGGAAACCTCCCTGCCGCCGGGCGTGGCCTATGCCATGGCCTGGTCCGAGACCGGCGGGGCGCTGCTGCGCATTGAGGTGAGCCTCTATCCCGGCAAGGGAAACCTGATTCTCACAGGAAGTCTGGGCGATGTGATGAAGGAATCCGCCCAGATCGCCCTTTCTCTGGCCCGCACCCTGATGAATCAGGAAAAACCGGGAAGCACGCTGGATGGGGTGGACATCCACATCCACGTCCCGGAAGGGGCTATTCCCAAGGACGGTCCTTCAGCCGGACTTCCCATCTTTGTCGCCCTGGTGTCAGCCTTTTCCGGACGGCGGGTGCCGGGGACCGTGGCCTTCACCGGGGAGATCACCCTCACGGGCAAGATCCTGCCGGTGGGCGGGCTTCCCGAAAAGCTCGTTGCGGCGAAACGTCAGCGGATGCGGACGGTGTATCTCCCCCGGGCCAACCAGCCCTGGCTGGAGGAAGTTCCCGAGGGCGTGCGGGAAGGTCTGGAGGTGGTCTTCGCGGACAGCGTGCGCGAAGTGCTTCAGGCGCTTTTCGGTGACCGGGTGTTTCAGCAGTTTCGCCTCCCATGGAGCCTTCAAGCCTGAACCGGCCGCCCGAGCGGGTGCTTCTGG
>WFYF01000252.1 GCA_015490255.1 Caldifarciminota bacterium | reverse complement strand
AGGGATAGCGGGACAGGAAATCGTAGGTTTCCTGAAAGTCCCGGTCGGTTTCGGTGGGAAACCCGGCAATCACGTCCACTCCGATGCCCACCGGCCAGAGCCGGTCCAGCACCATTTCCAGCCTCCGGACATAGGTCCGCAGGTGATAGGGCCGGCGCATGGCCCGGAGCACCCGCTCCGATGCACTCTGGAGGGGAAGGTGCAGGTGGGGGCTGAACCGGTCGGGGCGATCGGCCATCAGGTCCACCAGAGCTTCGTCCAGATGGATGGGCAGCAAAGAGGAAAACCGCACCCGGAAATCTCCGGGCAGACGGGCCACCTCCCGGGCCAGGTCCACCAGACGTTTGCCCGCTTCGCGCCCCCAGCTCCCGAGTTCCACACCCGCGATCACCACCTCGCGGAAACCCCGCTTCACCAGAGCCTGGATTTCCGTGAGAATTTCCGGAAGGGGACGGGATCGGGACCGCCCCCGCACATGGGGCACGATGCAGAAGGTGCACCGGAAGTCACAGCCATCCTGAACCTTCACCACCGGCCGGTGGCGGTGTCCCAGGGGATCCACCAGGGTGGGCCGGCGCACACCGAAGAAACGGGGCAGATCCTCCTTCTCCACCACAGTGGTTCCTTCCCAGGACTCCAGCCGGGCGGCACACCCCGTGACCACCACCCGGGCCCCGGGGTGCTCCCGCCGGAGGCGGGAGAGAAGTTTCCGGGCGTCCCGGACCGCTTTGTGGGTCACCGCGCAGGTGTTGAGCACCCACACATCCTTCCCGCTTTCCCGCAGCATCCGGGCGATCCAGGCGCCATCCCACTGGTTCACCCGGCACCCCAGCGTGATCACCCGTTCTTCCGGTGGCAGTTCAGGCCGAAGCGACATGAATCTTCAGAGGCTCACCTCCGGAACCACCACCCGGTTCCCTCCGGCCTTTTTCGCCTCCATCAGGGCCCGCTCCACCTCCTCAAGGAGCTCCTGAACGGTGAGACCGTGGGAGGGGAAGCCCACGATGGCGCCGGAGACCGTGATCCGGATGGGTTCCTCCAGGGTTTCCAGTTCAAACTGGTTCTCCTCCACCAGCCTCCGGAAACTCTCCATGGCGTGAAAGGCGTTGGCCGGCGAGGTGTCGGAGAACAGGATGGCAAACCGGTCGTTTTCATAGCGGAACACGATGTCCGTGGAGCGAAAGTGTCCCCGCAGGAGTTCGCTCACGGACACGAGAAGTTCGTCTCCCACAAAAGGTCCGTGGGAGCGAACCACGCTCTGAAAATGATCAATGTCCACCAGGCCCACGGCGAAGACGCTCTGCCCCCGAAGGCTCCGCTTGCGCTCTTCCTCCAGCCTCCGGTGGAGATAACTCCGGGTGTAAAGTCCGGTGAGGGGATCCACCACCCCGCCCTTCTCCTGCAGAGCCTGCAGAAGGTTCCGGGAGAGGAAGAGGAAAAGCAGGGAGGCGAAGGGGATCCATTGCTCCGGATCCGGCAACTCCCCTGGCCCGAAGATCAGGATCACGTTGCCCAGACGTGCTTTTCCGCTTTTCACCGGGAGGAGCAGATATTTCGTCTGGTCTTCCACCACCATTTCGGGATATTCCGTATCCCGCAGACGCATCACCACCGAAATGGGCACATCCTGCTGGGGAATGGCCGCCACCTCCTCCCGGAGGTCTGCCGAGTCCATGAGGAAGGCCCAGCCCCGCAGTGGGTAGAGGTGTTCCAGGGCGGAGCGGACCCAGGCCAGGGTGGAAATCAGCGATTCCCCCCGGTAAAACCGCTGCATCATCTCCTGCCAGAGTGATTCCATAACCCGTCCTCCTCTTATCCAAACCCCTGGCGTGCCAGCGTCCTGGCCACCACATCCTCCCGAGATGCCATTCGTCCTCCCCTGCCGAAATACCGGCGAAGAATGGAAAGCCAGTCTCCCGTGGGGGACACGGGAGCCATGGCATTGTACATGATTTCAAGGGTCTCTTCAACATAACCCCGATACACGTTTTCGTGCAACACGGCTTCAAGGGGAAGGCGGGGACGGCGCTCCGGCCGTCGGGCCGGTTTGCCGATGCACAGCCCCACCAGGGGATACACCCCCCGGGGAAGCCGGAGGAGGTCCACAAGCTCGTCCGGACCGTTCTGGATTCCCCCGATGAAGGCGATGCCATACCCCATGGTCTCGGCGGCCACGGCAAGGTTCTGGGCGGCCAGGGCGGCATCCACGGTGCCGAAAAGAAAAGCCAGATGGGGGATGGTGGCGATTTCCACGCCCCGGAAAGCGAGAAGTCGTTCCAGCCGGTGGACGTCGGCGCACACCACCAGAAACTCCGGAGCTTCCAGAACATGACGCTGTCCGCCGGCCAGGTCCGCGATGCGCTGGCGAAGCCGCCGATCCGTGATGCGCACAAAGCTGTAGAGCTGGGCGGTGGCATCGGTGGATGCCCGCTGGGCCAGATGCACCATCCGCCGGAGGTCCTCCTCCGGGACGGGATCGGGGAGGAATTCCCGCACGGTGCGGTGATCCTCAAGCACGGACAGACAGTTCACGCAGAGCCTCCTGCAGTTCCGGGTGGCGTTCCAGAAAGGCTTCGGCCGTCCAGGGCATCTTCTCCGCAAAGACCGTCCAGACCGCCCGGGCGAACTGCCGGATCTCCCACTGGGCGTCCGGCGCCAGGCGCAGCCGGAGAAAGTTCATGAGGCTCCGGGCGTTCACCCCCCAGTAAAACTGGGTATAGGTGGCCATGGGGACCACGATCCGGGCAAGTTCCCGGGCCACACCGGCCTCCAGAAGTTCCCGATAGACGGCAAAAGCCTGCCGAATGGCCTGCTCCATCAGGGTTTTCAGACGTTCCTCGTTGGGAAAGGAGGCGGGGACACTGGCCTGGCGGTTTCGGGGCGTGGGCCTGCGGAGAACTTCCGGAAGATAGAACTCCGTGTCGTCATAGACCGTATAGCGCCCGCTGATCTCGTTGAAAGAACCGATGCGGTGGCGGAACCACTGACGGGCCACAAACAGAGGGGCTTTGACGTGAAACTTGAAGACCGCCATTTCAAAAGGCGTGCCGTGATCGTGCATCATGAGAAACCGGATGAGCTTCCGGTCCTTTTCTTCTCCTTTGCTTCCCTGGCCGAAGGAGACCCGGGCCGCCTGGACCACCGCCCCATCCCCTCCCATACAGTCCACAAGGCGGACAAAGCCCCGGTCCAGGACCTTCTGGAGGCCACACGAGGCACACCGCCCTTCCTGCAGCGGAGCGTCGCAGACCGGACAGCGTTTCATGCCTTCTTCTGCCCCACCCGCGGTTCCACCCCCTGGAGGAGGCGCCGGATGTTGCCGTGGTGTCGGCCCCAGATCACCAGGGCTACCGCTAGGGCTGCCCAGGAAAAGCGAAGGTCGTAGGGATAGAGGAAGAGGGTGGCCAGGAACATGGTGAGGGCCGCGGCGAGGGAGGCCAGGGAGACATACCGGAAAACGAAAAGGAAAACGAGCCACACCCCAAAGGCCAGGGCAGCGATCCGGATGTCAAAGGCGATGAAGGCGCCAAAGGCGCTGGCCACCCCTTTCCCTCCCCGGAACTTGAGATAGGGGGTGAAGCAGTGCCCCAGCACAGCGGCGAGCACCATCCAGATGGCCAGCTCCGGACCCACAAAGACTTTCGCAAGGAGAACCGGCACCAGGGCTTTGGCGATGTCCAGAATTCCGGTGAGCACCCCCACGGCAGGCCCTGCGGCGCGGATCACGTTGGTGGCCCCGATGTTGCCCGAACCCACCGTTCGGGGGTCCACCCCTTTCAGGGTTCTGGCAAGGATCAACCCGAAAGGGATTCCTCCGATGAGATAACCTGCGAGAAACCAGAGCACCTGTTCCATCATGGCCCATAGTGTGCAGAACCATACCGGGATTGT
>WFYF01000251.1 GCA_015490255.1 Caldifarciminota bacterium | reverse complement strand
TCTCCGAGAAGCCCACCTGCCCCCCCTGCAACTTCTCTTCAAATTCGTTGAACGTTCTGACCAGGACACGATGCTGGAGGTCAATCACCGGGTGTCCGATCTCATAACGTTTTTCCCACCGGATCACGCGTGCTTCCTCCGGTTGTCCGCCTCCGTGCCGAAAAACGGTGTGAGTCCCCGGGGGGAGGTCAGGAAACCCAGACGCTCCCACTGAACAAGCCACTGGCCCAGGATCTCCGTGTCCTTCTCCCGAAACAGATCCAGCACTTCCTCAAGGGTCCATTCCCAGCGATTCAGTCGCTGCATCATGTGAAGGAAACCCTCCACCACAGGCCAGTCCAGAAAAAGCACAGGGTCCACGTCAGAGGAGAACCGGAGAACGGTGCCAGGGGTGAGACCGTGGGATTTCATCCACTCCCGGAACCGCCGCATCCGTTTCAGAAAGGAAGGCAGCTGCGCTGATGACAGGGTGAACTGCGGGTCTGGAGGGGGAGAAGCCGGTATCCACAGCGCCTCTCCGAGGGGAGGAGACCAGAAAATTCGTTCCAGGGCTTTCCACCCGAAAATGTCGCCGGCAAAGGCCGCGCGAATGGTTGCCCCCTCGCCGGACAGGATACGGTTGTGGGGCATTTCCAGAGTCCAGGGGGAGGGAAGGGAGGCGATCTGCTGGACCAGCTGCTCCAACGTCACCGTATCGGTGACGGAGATGGTGCCCGGGATTTCAGGATCAAACGGCAGGCGGCCACCATCCGTCCTTCCCGACTTTTCCCCTCCTGACCGAAACAACCGCATAACGCACCTCCTTCCACGAGAGCAGATTATAGGGGACGGGAACGGCCTTATCAACTGACCCGGGGGTTAGCACCGGACGGTTCGGTGGGCGTCGTGTATAATCACAGCGATGCCCTTTCGGGAGGTGGACCACACGGCAGATCTGGCCTTTGAAATTGAAGGGCGCACGCTGGAGGAGCTTTTCCGGGATGCGGCGCGTGCCCTGGTGGGGGTGCTTGTTCGCCATCCCGAAGCCGTCCGTTCCCGGAAGCGCAGAACCCTACGCTGTGAGGAGTCCACGCCGGAGGATGCCCTGCACTGCCTGCTTTCCGAGATCATCTTTCTTCTGGATGCCTATGGGGAGATTTACGCCCCCGGGGAGATTTCCGTCACCCTGCAGGAGGGCAGGGTCCAGGTGGAAGGTGAACTTCTCGGAGAAGATTTTGACCCGGAGCGTCACGGCATGAACCACCACGTGAAGAGCGTGACCTATCACGAACTTGCTGTGGAAAAAACGCCCGGGGGATACCGGGCTTTTGTGATCCTGGATGTGTGAAATGCACTACGCCCTGATCCACCGGTTCACCTTTCAGGCCATCCACGCGGTGACGCTGGGTGGGGTGGAGGAGGAGCCCCACGCCCACCGGTTCACCCTGAATGTGCGCATACGCGGGCCCCTCCGGGAGGAGGAAGGGGTGGTGTGGGATTTTGTGGATGTGAAACGCCGGATCCGGCCGGTGGTGGAGGCTCTGGAAGGAAGGGATCTTCGTGAAATTGCAGATCCCCCGACGGTGGAACGGGTGGGGGCCGTGCTTCTCTCCCGGATTCAGCGTGTGCTGCCTCCGGGCCTTGAGGTGGAAAGTCTGGAACTCTGGGAAACGCCTGAACAGGGGGTCGTGATCATACCATGAAACGGGGACCCTTTTATCTCTTCGTCACGGGCGGGGTGGTGTCGTCCCTGGGGAAGGGGATCACCACGGCTTCCATCGGTCTTCTTCTGAAGCGCCGGGGGCTCCGGGTGGTGCCCCTGAAGTTTGACCCCTACCTCAACGTGGATGCGGGGACCATGAATCCCTATCAGCACGGGGAGGTGTATGTCACCGAAGACGGGGCAGAAACCGACCTGGACCTGGGGCACTATGAGCGGTTTCTGGATATGAACCTCTCCGCCCGGTCCAACGTCACCTCCGGCCAGGTCTACCGGGCGGTGATTGAGAAAGAGCGCCGGGGCGACTATCTGGGCCAGACGGTCCAGGTGATCCCCCATCTCACCCGGGAAATCCAGGATCGGATCCGCCTTCTGGAGCGGGAAGCCGACGTGATCCTGGTGGAGGTGGGCGGGACGGTGGGGGACATTGAAAGCCTTCCCTTTCTGGAAGCCATACGGCAGCTTTCTCTGGAGGCGCCGGACCGGAGTTTCTTCCTTCATGTGACCCTGGTGCCCTTTGTTCCCTCGGCAGGTGAATTGAAGACCAAACCCACCCAGCACAGCGTGCAGAAGCTCCGGGAGATCGGAATCCAGCCCCATGCCGTGCTGTGCCGCACGGATCGTCCCCTGCCTCCCGGGACCCGGAAAAAAATCGCTCTCTTTTCCAACCTCCCCATCCAGGCCGTATTCACCGCTCCCGACGTGGAAAGCATTTATGAGGTCCCCCTTCTGCTCCACGAAGAAGGGCTGGATCGGTATATCCTTGAGACCTGGGGCCTTTCCACGCAGCCTCCGGATCTGGAGGAGTGGCAGGCCTTTGTCCACCGCCTGAAGCACCCGGAAACCACCCTCCGCATCGCGGTGGTGGGGAAATACGTCCACCTGCGGGACGCCTATAAAAGCATCAACGAGGCTCTGACCCACGCGGCAGCCCACCACGGGGCCCGTCTGGAGCTGGACTGGGTGGATTCGGAGGAACTGGAGAAGGTGTCACCGGAATCTCGCCTGGAGGGAGTGGACGGTGTCTTGATCCCCGGCGGGTTCGGCCGGCGGGGCATTGAGGGAAAGATCCAGGCCATCCGGTATGCCCGGGAGCAGCAGAAACCCTTTTTCGGAATCTGTCTGGGCATGCAGCTTGCGGTGATTGAGTTTGCCCGCCATGTGGCCGGCCTCCCGGAGGCCCACTCCACGGAGTTCCAGAAGGAGACTTCCCAGCCCGTGGTGGACCTCCTCCCCGAACACGGTGCAGAAGACCGCGGGTTCGGTGGCACCCTCCGGCTGGGAGCCTCCCCTGTCCAGATCTCTCCCGGCACCCTGGCCCGGGAGCTCTATGGCCAGGAGGTGGTGCTGGAACGTCACCGGCATCGCTATGAACTGAACCCGATCTACCGGAAAGCGCTGGAGGATGCCGGGCTTGTGATCGCCGGGGTGGAGCCCGTCCGGGGTCTGGCCGAGATCGTGGAGCTTCCCCGGAATGTGCATCCCTTCTTCGTTGCCACCCAGTTTCATCCCGAGTTCAAGTCCCGGCCCCTTTCGCCCCACCCTGTTTTCCACGGTTTTGTCGGCGCTGTGCGCCGGGTGAAAGAAAACCAGGAGGCCCCCTCCCGGTGATCCCGTCGGAACGCTTTTTTCTGATCGCCCATGCGGCGGACTTTCCGGAACCGGACGCCCCCCGGTTCCGCCGGGACCTCGCCCTGGAGGTCCGGAACGGAAAGATCACAGGCCTTCTCCGCCCGGAACAGGTGCCTCCGGATATACCGGCGATGGATCTCCGTCCGGCCTGGATCATGCCGGGCTTTGTGGACCTGCACACCCATCCGGTCCAGCACCGGGTGCGGGGCCGGGCCGGCCTGCCTCTCCTTCCCTGGCTGGAACGGTATGTGTTTCCGGAAGAAAAACGGTTTGAGGACCTTTCCTATGCTGAAATCGTATTCCGGGAGGCCTTCGCCCGGATGCTTGGTCACGGCACCACCCTGGTGGCAGGCCTGCTTTCCGCTCACCCGGACGTGCTGGATGTGGCCTTTGAGGTGGTGAAAGAGACCGGGTTGCGGGCCATTCTGGGCTGGGTGTGGATGGAGGAACCTGAAGACTTTGCCCGGCCGGTTGAGGAAATGATCTCCTTCGCCCGGCGGCAGATCGCCTTCTGGCATGGACGGGAGGATCGCTTTTTCTTCGCCGTGGCCCCCCGGTTTGCCCTTTCCTGCTCACCGGGCTGTCTGGCCGCCGCAGGAAACCTGGCCCGGGAAGAGGGGGTGTTCGTGCACACCCACATCTCGGAGAACCCCGACGAGATCCGGGAAGTGCTCCGCCGGTTCCACGCCTCTTCCTACAGCGAGGTGTACGATCGTGCGGGTCTCCTCACGGACCGGACGTTCCTGGCCCATGGCGTGTATCTCTGGGCCCGGGAACTGGACCTCGTGCGGGAACGAAGAAGCGTGGTGGTGCACTGTCCCACCGCCAACGATTTTCTGCACAGTGGACGCCTGCCCCGTCAGTCCCTCCGGGCCCGGGGCATACGCACCGCCCTGGGGAGCGATGTGGGCGCGGGCTGGACTTTCAACATGCTGCATGTGATCCGCCATGCCTATCTGGTGGAACGGGAACCTCTGCACCGGCTGTTCTATGACGCCACCCGGGGCGGCGCGCTGGCCGCTTCCATGGACCGGCTGGGGCTTGTGGAATCCGGATTCTTTGCAGATTTTGTGGTTCTGCGGGGCGGGGAGGGAACAGAGGAAGAACTCCTCTCCCTGTGGGTCTTTGAAGAAGAACGCTCCCCGGTGGTGGGGGTGATGGTGAACGGGAGGTGGCTTGCCCATGAGGCGGCAGTCTGAAGCCCTCACCCAGCTGCGGAAAAGCCTGCTGGAGATGGCTTCGCTGGTGGAAGCCCAGATCGCCGAATCCATCCAGAGTCTGGTGGAGCGGAACGAGGCCCTTGCCCGGAGGGTGCTGGAACGGGAGGTCCAGGTGAACGAGCGGGAAATCCAGATTGAGGAGGAGGTTGTCCGTTTCCTGGCCCTGTTTCACCCGGAAGCCGAAGATCTGCGCACAGCCATCATGATCCTCAAGATCAACAACGATCTGGAGCGGGTGGGAGATCACGCGGAAAACATCGCCTATGCTTCTCTGGACCTTCTTCAGTATTCTCCGGTGAAACCCCTGATTGACATCCCCCGCATGGCCCGGATTGCCCAGGGCATGCTCCACGATGCGCTGGATGCCTTTGTGGAACGGAACGCCGCCAGGGCCGAAGCGGTGCTGTCCCGGGACGACGAGGTGGATGCCCTTCGGGATCAGATCGTCCGGGAGCTCATCACCTATATCGCAGCGCGACCCCAGGTGGTGGAACCTGCCCTGAAGCTCATTCAGGTGGCCAAAGACCTTGAACGGGTTGGAGATCTCGCCACCAACGTGGCCGAGGACGTGGTCTATATGGTGGAAGGCCGGATCGTCAAGCACCATCGTGACGAGGGATGAGAAACGTGCCTGGATGGTTGTCCTCCTCTCCCTGGTGGTGGGTGTTGTGGGCCACCGCCTTGCCCCTCTCCGGAAGTCGTCATTCTCCCCTGCTGTCACGGATTCAGCGAGTCCGGAAACCCTCCAGATTGACCTCAACACCGCGACGTTTGAAGAACTCCTCCTCCTGCCCGGCGTGGGACCGGCGCGCGCCCGGGAAATTCTGGCCCACCGTCCCTACCGCCGGGTGGAGGACCTTTTGAAGGTCCCGGGCATCGGAGTGAAAACCCTGGAGAGGCTGCGGCCCCATGTTCGGGTGGACGCGCGTTCAGGAACGCCATGAATCCTGGCTGAAGGCTTTCTGGCAGCGCCAGCTTTCGGCCGGTTTCTGGACCGGTCTGGCGGACGCGGTCTATAAACTCCTGTGGCCTGGTATGCTTCTTGCCCTGGCCCGGCGGGAACCTGTGGCAAGTTTGATCGCGGCAGGGGTTGTGCTTCTTGTCCACCCCGTGCTCCCCTGGCGGTGGAAAGGGCTGGCTGTGATGGGTGGACTTCTGGCGTGGCTTCATCCCCTTCTGGGCCTGGGGTGGCTTCTTTCCGCCCTGGTGATGGTGGAAGTTGCCCTGTATCAGACGTATGAAATGCTTCTCTTTTTCCCCGCCTGGGGGCTCTGGAGTGCGGCGGACCTGGCGGGACATCCGCTGGAGGGGCGGCTGTTTTTGGTGGCCTGGGCGGTTCTTGCCTACGGGTGGGCCCAGAAACTGGCCGAGCCGCCTCTACTTTATCTTCTCCGGGATGAATCCTTCCGCAACTGGCTGCATGGAAAGGAGGAGGAAACAGGATGAAACTGGTGGAATGCGTGCCCAACATTTCCGAGGGGCGGGATCCGGAGAAAATCCAGACCATCGTCCGGGAGGTGGAGCAGGTGCCCGGTGTGGTTCTTCTGGACGTGGAGAGCGACCCGGACCACCATCGCTCGGTGATCACCTTCGTGGGTGCCCCGGATGCGGTGCTGGAGGCCGCCTTCCGGCTCACCGCGAAGGCCACAGAGCTCATTGATCTGCGCACCCATAAAGGAGAACATCCCCGCATCGGCGCCACGGACGTGATCCCCTTCGTCCCGGTTTCCGGCGTGACCATGGAGGACTGTGTGAAGCTTGCCGAGACCCTTGGAGAACGGATCGCCCGGGAACTCCAGATTCCGGTGTATCTCTATGGGGAAGCCGCCCGGGTTCCGGAACGCCGGGACCTGGCCTATATCCGCCGGGGACAGTTTGAAGGTCTCCGGGAAGAGATAGAGACCAATCCGGAACGCAAGCCCGATTTCGGACCTTCACGCGTTCATCCCACCGCGGGCGCGGTGGCGGTGGGGGCCCGGAAATTCCTGATCGCCTATAACGTCAACCTGGGGACCACCGATCTGTCCATCGCCCGAGCCATCGCCCGGAAGGTCCGGGCAAAAGGTGGTGGGCTTTCGGCGGTGAAAGCCCTCGGCTTTGAGCTCCGGGAACGCAACATGGTCCAGGTTTCCATGAACCTGGTGGACTATGAGAAGAGTTCCATCTATGCCGCTTTTGAACTGGTGAAGCTCTATGCCCGCCGATACGGTGTCCCGGTGGTGGGTTCAGAAATCGTGGGACTTGTGCCCCAGAAGGCCCTGCAGGACGTTGCGGAGTTCTATCTCCAGCTGGAGGGTTTCCAGCCCAATCAGACGGTGGAGGCCCGCATCCAGGAAAAGATGCCACCGGAAATCGGGTATCTGCTTTCGGTGGCCGAAGACACCCCCACCCCCGGGGGCGGTTCGGTGAGCGCTTTTTCCCTGGCCCAGGGGTATGCCCTGCTTTCCATGGTGATCGGCATTTCTCTGCGCGCAAAGAAACTCGCGGAGCACCACGATACCCTTCGCGCAGATCGTTCTTGGAGTTTTGAGCGGCTTTCTGAAGCCCACCGTCTGGTGCGGGAGGACGCGGAGGCCTTTGAGGCCCTCCGGGAGGCCTATCGGTCAAAAGAGAAAGAGACCATACAGAAAGCGGCCTATCGCGCCATGGAAGTTCCCTTCCGGGTGATGGAACGCGCGCTGGAGGGCCTGAAACGGGCGGTGGATCTTCTGGATCGTACCTCTGTGAGAGTGGTGACAGATCTGGGTGTGGCCGGGGAGCAGTTTCTGGCCGCCTGCCGCGGTGCCTGGCTGAACGTCCGGATCAACGCACCCGATGCCGGTGACGCCGGGGCAGAACTTCTCCGTGCCGGGGAACAGGTGATGGCGGAAGCCGCCCGGAGCTATGAGCTGCTCAGAGAGGGGGTGGAGAAAAACCTGGCCTGAAGAGGGAAACCCGTGACCGGGCCGGACTGGCTGGTTGTGGTTCTGTACCTCGCAGGTATGGTGGGGCTGGGGGCCTGGCTTGCCCGGCGTCAGCGGGACACGCGGGACTATTTCCTGGCGGGGCGCTCCATGGGGAGCCTGCCGGTGGCCCTGTCCATGGTGGCCACGCAGGTGAGCGCGGTGAGCCTGGTGGGCGCCCCCGCTTTCATTGCCCTGAAACAGGGTGGGGGCCTGCGGTGGTGGCAGTATGAGTTTGCCGTTCCTCTCGCCATGGCCGTTCTGATGGTCACCCTGGTCCCGGTGTTTCACCGGACCGGGGCCGTGACCATCTATCACTACCTGGAGAGCCGGTTCGGCCCCGGTCTCCGGACGCTGGTGAGCGGGGTGTTTCTGGTCTCCCGGGGGCTTGCTTCCGGCGTCATCCTGTTCACCACCGGCGTGGTGCTGGCCGGATTGCTATCCTGGCCCGTGCAGGACACCCTGCTCGTGGTGGCGGTCGTGACCATCCTCTACACCACCCTGGGCGGCATCGCCGCGGACATTTATTCCGATATCCTGCAGCTTGTCGTGCTGTTTTTCACCGCCCTGCTGATGGTGGTTATGCTCTTTCCCGAAGTTGGGGGGCGGCTTCCCCACGATCCTGAGCGGTTCCGGGTGTTTTTCCCGGAGCACTGGGGGTTCTCCGGAGAGGCCTATGGCCTCTGGCCCATGCTCATCGGGGGATTCTTCCTCTATCTTTCCTATTACGGGACGGATCAGAGCGAAGCCCAGCGTCTGCTCACCACCCCCTCTGCCCGGGAAGCGCAGAAAGCCCTGCTCCTCAACGGCCTTCTGCGTTTTCCCCTGGTGTTCACCTACAGCCTGGTGGGCATTCTCCTGGCCGGATATATCGCCGCTCATCCCGTGTTTCTCCAGCACCTTTCCCGGCCGGACGACCTCGTGCCTGTGTTCGTGCGAGAGCATTTCCCTGCGGGGCTTCGCGGACTGTTTCTGGCCGGGGTGTTTGCGGCCACCATGTCCAGCATTGACAGCGCCATGAACGCTCTGTCCGCGGCCACGTTAGAGGACTTTCTGAAACGTCTTCCCCGGTTTCCCGTCCTCTCCCCCCGGAGGGAGCTTCTTCTCTCCCGGGCCTTCACCGTGTTCTGGGGCGGGGTGGCCACCCTCTTCGCCCTCTCCCTCATCCGGTCCGGAGCAACCGTGATTGAAATCATCAACCGGCTGGGTTCCCTTTTTTACGGCCCGGTTTTCGGGGTGTTCTTCCTGGGGCTTGCCACACGTGTGGGAGAAAAGGCCGCTGTGTTCGGGCTCCTTGCGGGAGTGGGCACAAATCTCGCCATATCCAGCGGGTTGCCCCAGGTCTCCTGGCTCTGGTGGAACCTCACCGGCTTTGTGGCCACCGTTGCCATGGGCTGGCTGCTGGGGAGGAAATTCCCGGCACCGCGTCTTTCGGAAGCCCACACCGCGGGATGGTCGGAGATCCGGGCCGAATGGGTCCGTGAGCGCCGGAGTGTGCTGCTCCTGCTTGGCATGTTTATCCTGATTCTGGGCGTTTCGCTCATGGTTGAGCATCTCCTGGTCCGGTCCTCTGCCGGGCGCTGATCCCCTCGGGAGGTGCGGCAAAACGTCCGTTGGTTCATCCCAAAGGGCTTATAATTATAAGCAAAAAGGAGCCAGAATGGCACGGGAGATCTATCGCTATCGTCTCGGAGATGTGGATCTTCACACCCACACCACGGCCTCGGACGGGAAACTCACCCCCGGGGAACTGGTGGCCCGGGCAAAACAGGTGGGCCTGCGGGCGGTGGGCATTGCGGACCACGACACTTTTGGCGGGGTGGACGCGGCCATGGAAGCCGGAAAAAACCTGGGGGTGGAGGTGATCCCCGCCATTGAACTTTCCTGCGAAGCCGATGGGCACGACCTTCATCTTCTGGGCTATTACATGGACCACCACAATCCGGAGCTGCAGAAACGCCTGGAATATTTTCGGGACATCCGGGAACGCCGGGCTTTCCTCATGGTCCAGAAACTCAACGAGCTGGGCTATCCCGTCTCCTGGGAGCGGGTGCTGGAGATCGCCGGAGATGCGCAATCAATCGGACGGCCTCATGTGGCCCAGGCCCTCCTGGAGGCGGGGCTGGTGGCCTCCTGGGAACAGGCCTTTGAGGAGCTCATCGGGGACGGCAAACCCGCCTATGTCCCCAAGGCTAAGATGACCCCGAAGGAGGCCATTGAGCTCGTGCTGACCTATGGTGGAGTGCCCGTGATCGCCCATCCGGCGCTGAACACCACGCCGGAATACGTGGAGCAGATGATTGCCTGGGGGCTGCGGGGCATTGAAGTGTATCACACCCGCCACAGCCCGGAGGATGTGGCGCGCTATCGGGCCCTGGCCGAGAAACACGGCCTGGTGATCACAGGGGGTTCAGACTTTCACGGCATTTCCGAGGAGATCGGAGACTCGGATGAGCACGGGGAACTCGGGGATGTGCGGGTTCCCTACGCCTTTGTGGAAGCCCTGAAGGAGGCGGCGGCGAGCGTTTCATGAGCACACCGTTTCTGGAACAGTACCGGGCCATCAAAAAAGAACATCCCGGAGAATTGCTGTTTTTCCGGATGGGGGATTTTTACGAACTGTTTTTTGAGGACGCCGAAATCGCCGCCCGGGAGCTCGGCATCACCCTGACCTCCAGACCGGTGGGCAAACTCGGGCGCATCCCCATGGCCGGGGTGCCGGTTAAGGCGGCGGAGTCTTATATCCATCGCCTGCTGAAGCGGGGATATCACATTGCCATCTGCGAACAGATCGGGGAAGGGGGGAGCCGGCTGATGGAACGGGCGGTCGTGGAAATCATCACCCCGGGCACGGTGCTCTCTGAAGCCTTCCATCAGGACAAAGAACATCTCTTTGTGGCTGCCCTTTTCCCCGATGGGGAGAAGGCAGGGGCCGCCGTGGCGGATGTGTCCACGGGAGAAGTCCTTCTTTATGAAGGCGAGCAGGAGCGGATTCTGCAGGAGTTCCAGACCCTGGGCGTGCGGGAAATCGTCCACCCGGAAGGGGAAGATGCGGGGTTTTCCGATTTGCGCGTTCCCCTTTCCCCCTTCCGGAAAGAAGCCTTCGTCCGGCACCGGGGAGAAGCGGTGGCCCGCGAGGTTTTCCGGGCTCCCTATGCCCTGGAGCACCCCCGGGCTCTCCGGGCTCTGGGAGGGCTGTATCACTATCTGGAAATCACAAAGCGAGGGATGCTCGCCCATCTGAAAAGCCTGCGGTTTGTTCCGTTTGATGAGGTGCTCTTTCTGGACCCCCGGACGCTGGCCAACCTGGAGGTCCTCCGGCCCCTCCATCCCGAGGCCGGGGGAAAGAGCCTGGTGGACGTTCTGGACCTCACCCGCACCCCCATGGGCGGACGGTGGCTCCGTCACGTGCTGGCCCATCCCCCCCGGAAGCTTTCGGAAATCACCTCCCGGCACGAACGGGTGGCCTTTCTTCTGCAGGAAGAAAGGGTGCGCAAAACCCTGCAGGAGCACCTTGCGTCCATCGGTGACCTGCCACGCCTGCTTTCGCAGGCCACCACCCGCAGGATCACCCCCCGTCGTCTTCTCCTTCTGGCCCGGAGCCTCGCGAAATTCCGGTCCCTCCGGGAACTCCTCCAGGAGGGTCCCCTCGCCGATCTCGCGGAGCCTCTGGACGAGGCCCTCACCCGTCTTGGAGAGGATCTTCTCCAGAGGATGGTGGAAGAGCCTCCTCCCTCGCCCACGGAAGGGCTTCTCTATCGTCCCGGTGTATATCCTGACCTGGACGAACAGCGGGAGCTGGCCGAGCGCGGCCAGGAAAAACTTCTGGAGCTGGAAGTGCGGGAGCGGGAACGCACCGGCATTCCCAACCTCCGGGTGGGATATAATGCGGTGTTCGGCTATTATTTTGAGATCACCCGTTCCCACCTGGACAAGGTCCCACCGGACTATATCCGGAAGCAGACCCTGAAAAACGCGGAGCGGGTTATCAATCCGGAACTCAAGGCCCTGGAAGAGGCCATCACCCTGGCCCGATCCCGGGTGGAGGCGCTTCAGAAGTCTCTTTTTGAAGAGGATGTGGCGCGGGTGGTCCGGCATGCCGGAGGGGTGCTGCGTGCGGGCCAGGCCCTGGCCGAACTGGACCTTCTCCAGAGTTTTGCCGAGGCGGCACAGCGGTACGGGTATGTCCGTCCGGTGATGCGGGAGGCCGGAGGCCTCCGGATCCGGGGCGGGCGCCATCCGGTGGTGGAACGGCGGGTGGATTTCGTGCCCAACGACACCCGGATGGATCCTCAGCGGGCGCGTCTGTTTGTGATCACCGGCCCCAACATGAGCGGGAAGTCCACCTATCTGCGCCAGGTGGCCCTCATCACCCTGATGGCCCATGCCGGGAGCTTCGTGCCGGCCGATGAAGCAGAGATCCCTCTGGTGGATCGGATTTTCAGCCGGATCGGTGCCTCGGACGACGTGGCCCGGGGGGTGTCCACCTTTATGGCGGAGATGCTGGAGGTGGCGGAGATCCTGCGCAATGCCACACCCCGGAGTCTGGTGATTCTGGACGAGGTGGGCCGGGGAACCGCCACGTATGACGGGCTGGCCATTGCCTGGGCGGTGGCGGAGTTTCTCTACAAGCACATCCGGGCCTTCACCCTGTTCGCCACCCACTTTC
>WFYF01000250.1 GCA_015490255.1 Caldifarciminota bacterium | reverse complement strand
TCCTGGGGGGCGGTGGGGGTGCTGGTCCTGACGGGGCTGATGTTGCTCCGGGATTTTCCTGCGGAGATCTATCGCCCGAAGTTCACCCTGGTGGGGGTGGCGGTGGCTCTCAAGGCCCTCCACGATTTTGTGGTGGCGCCCCGGGCCCGGCGGACCGGTGCCCACCGGCCGGTGGTGGTGATTGCCTATGCCCTCCTGGTGCTGGAGCTCTGGATCCTGTATGAGGCCGTCAGCGTGTGAGGAAGGCCATGCGTGACCGTCTGATTCGTGCCCTTCGGGGAGAGCCGGTGGACACCACGCCCATCTGGATCATGCGCCAGGCGGGCCGGTATCTCCCCGAATACCGGAAACTCCGGGAACGGTATTCCATGCTGGAGATGTGCCGGCGGGTGGACCTGGCTGTGGAGGTGACCCTCCAGCCCCTCCGGCGGTTTGATCTGGACGGCGCCATCCTGTTTTCCGACCTGCTGGTGCCCCTCTGGGGCATGGGCCGGGATTTTGAACTGGTGGAAGGGAAGGGACCGGTGGTCCGGCCTGTGGAACGAGTGGACGACCTTTCCCCCCTGGATCTTTCCCGCCTGGACTTCGTGCTGGAAACCATCCGGCGTCTGAAGAAGGATCTGGAGGTCCCCCTGCTCGGCTTCACGGGCGCCCCCCTCACCTTTGCGGCCTATCTGTTAGAGGGCCGGCCCAGCCGGGATTTCGCCCGGGTCCGGGCCCTGTTTTATCGGGATCCGGAGCACTTCCACGCCCTGATGGGGTTTCTGGCCCGGGAACTGTCCCGGTATCTCCAGGCCCAGGTGGAAGCCGGGGTGGACGCGGTGCAGATCTTTGACTCCTGGGCGGGAGCGCTTCCCCCGGAGATCTTTGCCGCTCTTGTTCCCCACATTCAGCGGATGGTGGATCCCCTCACCGTGCCCGTGATCTATTTCTCCACAGGGACGTTTCACCTGCTTCCCTGGCTTTCGCGCCTCAAGGGCGTGGTGCTGGGAGTGGACTGGCGCATGCCCCTGTCCGCCTGGAGAAAATCCTGGCAGGGCCCCATCCAGGGGAACCTGGATCCGGCCGCCCTCCTGGCGCCGCCGGAGGCTTTTCTTCCCGCGGTCCGGAGGGTGGTGGCGGCGGGGAGAACTTTCTCCGGGCATGTGTTCAATCTGGGCCACGGGATTCTGCCGATCACGCCTCCCGAGCATGTGGCCCGGCTGGTGGAAGCCGTGCACGAACTGGGACGACGCGAACAGGAGAGACAAACATGAAGGAAGGGGTGCTGGTGATGGCCTATGGGGCTCCCCGGAGCCTGGACGTGGAGGAAATCCGGGCTTACTATACCCACATCCGGCGGGGGCGTCCGCCGGCGGAGGAAGACCTGGAAGAGCTGGTGATGCGGTATCGCCGGATCGGCGGAAGTCCCTTCATGACCCACACCACCCGGCAGGTCCAGCGCCTCCGGGAGATGCTGGAGGCGCGGGTGCCCGGTGTGCGGGTGTACAGCGCGATGAAACATGTGCGGCCCTTCATCCCCGACGTGGCCCGCAAAATCGTGGAGGACGGGGTGGAACGGGTGGTGGCCGTGGTGCTGGCCCCCCACGAGTCCCGGATGATCATTGACGCATATCTGGATTATGTCCGGGACATCTTCGCGGAGGCCGGGGTGGACGTGGTGCCCGTGCGCACCTGGCATCTCAACGAGGGGTATCTTTCCGCGCTGGAACGCCGGATCCGGGACATGCGGGGTCGCTTTGAGGGAGAGCCTTTCGTGCTTTTCACCGCCCACAGCCTCCCCGAGCGGATCCTGGAATGGAAAGATCCCTATCCCGTGCGTCTTCGGGAAACCGCGGAAGCCCTGGCCGCACGCGCCGGCATTACGAAATGGCGGGTGGCCTATCAGAGTGCGGGCAAAACGCCCTTCCCCTGGCTGGGGCCGGACATCCTGGAGGTGCTGGAGGAACTGGCTGCCGCCGGGGAGCGGGAGGTGCTGGTGGTGCCCATCGGGTTCGTGAGCGATCATCTGGAGGTGTTGTGGGACATTGACATTGAGGCCCGGGAAAAGGCAGAGGAACTGGGAATCCATCTGGAGCGGACGCCCTCCCTGAACGACGATCCGGCGTTCCTCCAGGGACTTGCAGAAGAAATCCAGCGCCGTCTGCTGGCCGGATCCGGGGTCTCCGACAGGATGTGAGGTCCGGAGGCTCCCGGGGCCTGTCCGTCTGTCCGGGACGCCATACAATACCCCCGAACCGGAGGCGAACCATGAAAATTCTGGGTCCTTTTCGCCAGATCGCCACACCGGCGCCGGATGGCGGGGTGACGGTGATCCGGGAGGGGGGCATCGGGGTGGATGGAGATGGGTGGATCCGGTG
>WFYF01000249.1 GCA_015490255.1 Caldifarciminota bacterium | reverse complement strand
TCATCCCCTCCCGTCTTAAAAGTCAAAGGCCTCGTCTTCGTCTTCCATCTCCCCCTCGGCGATGGCTTCCCACACCCGGCGGGCTTCCCGTTCCAGGTCGTTGAGATCCCCGTTGTTGACGATCACGAAATCCACCCGTTCCCGCTTCTCCTCATCGGGCATCTGGCTGTTCAGAATGGCTTCGGCAAGCTCCCGGGAATAGCCCGCCCGTTCCATCAAACGCTGGATCAGCACATTGCGGGGGGCGGTCACCAGGACCAGGATGTCAAAGGCGTCCTCCATGCGGTATTCAAAGATCAGCGGCGCGTCCACCACCACGGGCCCCGGCGGGGCCTTCTCCACCCGGTTTTGGAGCTCCCGGATGATATCGTCTGCAAGGATTTCCGTGAGTTCTTCTGCCCGTCCCTCCAGAAAGACCTTTTCCGCCAGTTTCTTCCGGTCAATCCCCTCCTCGCCTGCCACATCCGGTCCAAAGGTTTCCACCACCTCTGTGACATGGCGGGCCAGCACGTCCCGGGCGATGGCGTCCGCATCCACGAGATGGGCGCCATAGGCACGAAACAGCCGGGCCACGGTGCTCTTCCCGGAACCCGCGTTGCCCGTGATCCCGATGGTGAACTTGCGCTGCCTCATCACCTTCCCTCTCCTGTGGCAAGGTTGTTCAGTTTCTCCTGAAGGCGTTTCCTGTCTTTCGGGGAAGCCACCCGGATCGCCTCCCTGTAATATCTGCGAGCCTTCCGGAGATCTCCCAGCCGGCGATACAGATCTCCGAGGTGTTCCAGAATCTCCGGATCGTCCTTTCCCCCGTTGATATAGGCCCGATCCAGATAGGTTTTGGCCTGCCCCAGGTCCCCCACGAGGAAATAATACCACCCCATAGAGTCCAGATAGGCCGGCACATCGGGTCGGAGTTTCAGGGCGAGTTCAATATACCGTCGGGCCTCTTCGGGATCGCCACCGGTGGTGAGCAGCAGATACCCGAGGTTGTTGGCATAGGTGGCCCGGTCGGAGTTGGCAACCGTGGTGTCCTGCAGGAGACTTTCATACATTTTCCGGGCCGTGACCACGTCTCCCCGATCCGTGGCGATGAGGGCCAGGAGGAACCGGCCCCTCTGGTTCGTGGAATCCCGGGCAAGCAAACGCCGGAGTGCGCTTTCTGCCTCCTCCAGGGCGCCGATGGCATAGAGCTGCTCGGCGGCGGAAGCCAGAAAGGCCGTGTCCTTGCGGAACCGGACCGCCCGCACCAGCAGGTCCCGGGCTTTCCGGGGTTTGCCGGCCTGAATATACGCTTCAGCAAGGAAGATCATCTCCGTGTCGGAAAGGAAAGGGGGATTCACCGTGGAGAGAAGATGGATGGCTTCCCGGGGCTGCCGGGTGGCCAGATAGAGAAACACCAAGAACGTCCGGTAGGTTCTGCGCTTCTCCGGCGTCCGGGCCAGGCGCACCGCTTCCCGGGCCTCCGCGATGGCCCGGGCGGGCTGGCGGAGATTCCAGTAGGTCCGGGCCAGAAGATCCCGCACCTCCGCCTGGTGGGGATAGAGGGTACGCAGCACGGAAAGGTGTTCCAGGGCCCGCCGGAAGCGCCGGTCCTGGAAATACGTCCGGGCCAGGAGCAACCGGTAAGGATAGGCGAAGGGGTCAAAGTTCACCAGGGCTTCCAGAAGGGGATAGACCTCCTGGAGTTTGCCCTTCCGGAGATAGAGGGTGGCCAGGCGATAGAGCACCTCCGGATCCCCCGGGGATGCCCGCCGGGCCTCTTCCAGCGCCTGGATGGCCCCGTCAACATCTCCCCGGCGTTCCCGCACCAGAGCCAGGCCCTTGGCCGCCCGGAGGGTGTCCCCCTGTTCCCGAAGGGCCTCAAACACCGCCTCGGCCGAATCGGGTTCTCCCACCTGGAGAAGGGCATAGCCCAGATAGTTCAGAACATCGGGATCTTTCCGGTGCTGCAGAACCTCCCGGTAAAGGCGAACGGCAGCGGCATAATCATCCCAGTTCTGGTGAATGTCGGCAAGCAACCGGATCAGGTCCGGATCCCCCATCTCAAGGATCCGGGATTCCCGCTCCAGAATCCAGGCCCGGCGGTTGAGGAGAAAAGCCGCCCGCAGGGCCCGATCCCATGCCTCCGGAGGAATGCTGTCTCCCCGGGCTTCCGCCTCCTGAACGATCCGGAGGACATAGGCATAGTCCCGGGCATCAAACCCGGCCTCGGCCAGCATTCGGAGGAAATAGGGGTCCCGGGTCTCACGGAAGGCCTGTTCCAGAAGGGCCCGTGCCTCCTTCCACCGCCCCGCCTGGAGGAGGTTCTCCGCATCCAGCTGTACGGTGAAGGGATCAATTTGAAGGACCAGAAGCACCGAAAACAGGACCGTCATTTTGCCGTCGTCCGCTGCCAGGGGCGTTCCAGAGCCATAAACAGGGTATGGCGCAGGGCCAGGGAAGTCCGGCCCTGGTTCCGGGCCACCACCTGCACCGCCGTCAGGGCGTGCCAGAGGCGGACCAGATCCTTTCGGGTGAAATAGTTTTGCCAGCGGTCATACGCCTTTCGCTTCCAGGCGATCCGGGGATCCTTCCCGACCGACACAAGAAGCAGGTCTTTCAGGGCAGTGTGTTTCAGCGCGGAAACCACGCCTTCCTCCTCTCCATGCTCCTGGATCACCCGGGCCAGGGTTGCCCGGTCTCCCTCCAGAAGGGCGTCCGCCAGGGCATAAATCCGGGTGGAAACCCCGGGGAGAAGGGCCATGAGGGCGGAAAGATCCAGCGTGCCCCGATAGAGCTCCAGCACATCCAGCATTCGGGCCACTTTCTCCAGCGGCTCTCCCCGCACATGGGCCCACAGAAACCGGTACGCCTCTTCCGAAAGGGCAAGCCCCCGCCGCCGGATCTCTGCCCGGAGCCATCGTTCCTGGGAACGATAGGAAAGTTTCGGGAAAAAGACCACTTCACCGGGAAAGTCTCGCGGGAGGTTGAGTTTTTCAGCAGTGGAGGTGAACACCACCCGGGTGGGCGGGTTTGCCAGCACCCGGGCCATTTCGGCAAAAGACCGTTCCTTCCAGGCTTCCACGTGGTCCACCCAGAGCAGGGGCAGATCCCCCCACAGGCCCCGGGAAAGGCGGAGGGACACCTCCCGCGGTTCGGTCTCCGAAGCGTCCAGGCGAAGCAGGGGTTTTCCGGTGTGTCCAGAAAGATAATCCAGGGCTTTCCGCCAGATATACCGTTCCGGCCCGTGAAACACCCAGACACGCCCTTCGGGAAGGCTCTCCCGGAGGGTGTGCATGAAGCGATGCATCCGGTCTTCGGCTTTCACCGCACTTCGCTTCCCTCGGGAACCTCGTGATCGGGGACGAGGAGCACGGCCCGTCCTTCGGGATCGGTGGCCGCCAGGATCATCCCCTGGGAGGTCACCCCCCGGATTTTCCGGGGCTTCAGGTTGACCAGCACGGGTACCTGCCGCCCCACCAGGTCTTCCGGGGCATAGGCGTCCCGGATCCCCGCAACCAGGGTCCGGACCTCGTCCCCCACCGAGACCTTCAGCACGAGAAGCCGGTCCGCATCGGGATGGGGCTCGGCCGAAAGAATCCGGCCCACCCGGATCTCCAGGCGGGCAAAATCATCATAGGTGATTTCCGGTTTGTGTTCCACCTTCTTTTCCTCCTTCTTCCCCGCAGGGGTGGAAAGCACCACCGGCCCTTCCAGTTTGGGAAACAGCACCTCCGGCTCGGGGATGGTCCGCCCGGCAAGGGACGGATCGGGGATGGCCGCCGCGTCAAAGTCCGGGATCTCCATGGCAAGCCAGGAAGCCACCCGCGCGGCGGTGGCGGGGAGCACCGGCTCCGCCCAGGCAACCAGCGCCCGCAGGATCTGGAGGGACGTATAGAGGGTCTGATGCGCTTTCCGGGGTTCGCTCTTGCGGTGACGCCAGGGCTCCTTCTGATCCAGATACCGGTTGCCCAGACGGGCCACCTCCATCACCCCATACAGCGCATCCCGGAATCGGAAAGCCCCATAGGCCTCCCGGATCTCGTCCCGGAGTTCCTGAAGCCGTCCGAGCACCGCCACCTCCTCGGCCCCCCATTCCACCGCCTCCACCCGACCGCCCAGGTGCCGGGCAATGAAGGAAAGGGTGCGCTGGATGAAGTTCCCGAAGGTGTCGGCTAGTTCGTTGTTCACCCGTTCCCGGAAAATCTCCAGGTCAAACTCGCTGTCCTTGGTTTCCGGCATGATGGCCGTGAGCACATACCGCCAGTAGTCTGCGGGATAAGCCGACAGGGCATCCCGGAGCCAGATGGCCGTTCCCCGGCTGGTGGAGAACTTTTCCCCACCCCGGAACACCAGAAACTGGTTGGCCGGGATGTCGGCGGGGAGGATGAACGCCCCGTGGGCCATGAGCATGGCCGGCCAGACGATGGCGTGGAAGATGATGTTGTCCTTGCCGATGAAGTGAACCAGACGGGTTTCGGGGTCTTTCCACCAGGCCTCCCAGCCCTCCGGGTTCCACTCCCGGGTGGCGGAGACATAGCCGATGGGGGCATCAAACCACACATACAGCACCTTGCCTTTCGCCTCTTCCAGGGGCACCGGCACACCCCAGGACAGATCCCGGGTGATGGGGCGATCCTGCAGGCCCTCCCGGACCCAGGACAGGGCGGTGTTGCGTACGTGGGGTTTCCAGTGGGTTTTCTCCTCCAGCCACGCCCGGAGGCGTTCCCCATACCGGGAGAGGCGGAAGTAATAGTGAAAGGTCTCCTGGGGTTCGGGAGGATTGCCGCACAGGGTGCAGCGGGGTTCCACAAGCTGGAAGGGCTCCAGCCACCGGCCGCAGGACTCGCACTGGTCTCCCCGGGCCCGGGCGCCGCAGTAAGGGCAGGTGCCCTCCACATACCGGTCTGGCAGGAACACCTGATCCGTGGGGCAGAAGAACTGGACCACGGGTCGCTTTTCAATGTCGCCCTTTTCATAGAGCCGAAGGAAGAACCGCTGGCTCATTTCGTGGTGGATGGGCCGGGAGGTGCGGGAGAAGTGGGTGAAGGCGATGTGGAAGTCTTCAAAGTCCTTCCGGATCACCTCGTGGTAGTGGTCCACGAGCTCTTTCGGGGAGATGCCTTGTTTCTGGGCGGCGAGGGTGATGGCGGCGCCGTGTTCGTCCGTGCCACAGATGTGGATCACCTCTTCCCCGATGCGCCGGAGGAAGCGGGTATAGATATCCGCGGGCAGATATGCCCCCGCAAGATGGCCCAGATGAAGGGGCCCGTTGGCATAGGGGAGGGCGCTTGTCACCAGCGTCCGTTTCGGCATGGCTCTCCTCGGGCTGAAACGTGTCCAATTATAGGGGGCGGCTCTGGACCTTTCAAGGAAAGCGTTACCGAAGTTCAGAATGAATTTCGGACATCTCCCCCTC
>WFYF01000248.1 GCA_015490255.1 Caldifarciminota bacterium | reverse complement strand
CCCTGGGGGTGCGCCGGGCCCTCTGGCTTCTTTCCCGGACAGGAGGGCGACCGTGATTCCCTCTCCCCGGGACTGGCCGCCGGAGTGGAAGGCGCTTTACGGGTTTCTCTACGCCGGAACGCTGGCGGGGCTGTTTTTCGCTGGCCTGATCATTGCCCTGAAAATCGGCCATGCGCCCCGGGCACTACTGGATTATTACCGGGGCAATCCGGAGGCCTTCCGGTATGCCAAAACCCCCCTCCAGCTTGCGGAGGTGTCCCACTTTCACGCCATGATCGCCCCTCTGCTGTTTGTGGCCCTGGCCTGGCCCCTTCCCCTCACGCCCTTTTCCCCCCGCCTGCGATGGATCGCTGTGGGGCTGGGGATGGTTGGCATCGCGCTCCTGCTTCTGGATCCCTGGGTGCTGCGGTACGGCCCGGCCTGGCTGGTGTATGGAAAATACCTGGGGGGCCTGAGCCTGATTCTGGGGGTGGTCCTCACGGGAGGGCTGGTGGTGGCCTCCTTTTTCCATGAGCCCTGACACCCTCACCCGGACCTTCTTCCTGATGGGCACCCTCCTGGAGATCACCCTGGTGGGGCCGGACCGGGACGCCCTGGAGCGGTACACCCTTGTGCTGTATGGGGAAGCCCGGAAGGTGGTGGAAGAAACCGTCCCCCTTTACAACCGGGAACTGGCGGGAACCCTCCAGGTCACCCCCCTTCAGGACACCCTGCTCCTGCAGAGCCTCCTCCACCGGGAGGCCACCCGGGGTCTGGTGGACGCCTTCTATCGCACGCCGGGATGCCGGGTAGAGCGCCTGAGCCCGCAGCGGTGGGCCTTTTCCGGATGTGTGTGGGATCCCTCTGCCTTTCTGAAGGGGTTTGTGGTGGACCGGATCTTCGCCCGGTTGAACCCCGGGGTGCGGGCGGCTTTCGTCTCCTTCGGGGGAAGTTCCATCCGGACGAAGGGTGCCTGGCCCGTACGGGTGGTGGGAGATCCCCCCGTCCGGTGGATCCCTTTTCCGCCCGGGGAGATGTTTTCTGATACGGTGGTGACGCTGACAGATCAGGCCATGGGGGTGAGCGCCTCCCGCAGGCGGGGTGAAGACGCTCCCCATCTGGTTTTTCAGGGGCAACCGCTTGGAGGGCATGTTGCTGTGGCGGTGGTGGACACGAGCGCGGAACGGGCGGATGTGGAGGCCACCCGGTGGGCGATCTGCATGCTGCTACAGCAGGCCCGCCTCCCGCAGCAGCAGGATCTGGAAGGCGGCGAAGATCAGAGCGATCTCCGCCCGCTGGCGAAGGCCCCGGCTTTCGTCAAAGGGAATGCCGAAGATCCCGGGCCAGGGGGTGTGGCGAAGTCCCTGGGATGCCAGGAAAAGCGCGCTCACCGGAAGGAACAGCCCCTGGAGATGGGCCCATGAAAGGAGGGTCAGGAGGCTTCCCAGACCGTTGAGCTGCACACCGGCGTTGTGGTAGGTCTGCTCATACACCGCCTGGGGCAGGGCCGCAAACAGACGATGGAACTCGGGAACCGTCTCGTCAAACAGGACCACCAGGAGCAGGCCCACGGAAAAGAGCACAGACCCTGCCGCCACCAGCCATCCCGAAAAACCCCCGGCACGGAGACTGACGGGGATCCCGGCGGAAAGAAGGCTCACGGCCCACAGAAACAGCCCGGTTTTGATCCACCCGCCCCGTTTTCCCCGTGCGGCATAGGTGCTCACGCCGTGCCGGACCGGCGACAGGGACCCGTCCCGGTGGCCATGAAGCAGGCAGAAAACCCCGAACCAGGAAAGCACCAGCGCCAGCGTCATCCGGCTTCCACGAAAAGGGTGCGGAACCGCTCAATGTGTTCGGGAGAACCCATCACCCACAGGGTGTCCCCGGCCTGGAGGGGCATGTGGGGGTCAGGGTTGAACAGGAGCTGTCCCTCCCGGACCACGCCGATCACCATCGCCCCGGCCCGCTGCCGCACGTTGGCCGATGCCAGGGTGTGGCCCACGATGGGCGATTCGGGGGAAAGTTTGAATTCGTCCACCCGGAGGAAAACCTCCTGGCCGGAAGAGACCACGTCCAGAATCTCCACGAAGGAGGGAGAAAACATTTCCATGGCGATCCGGTGGGCGGAGGTTTCATAGAGGGGGATCACCCAGTTTGCCCCGGCCTGGAGAAACTTTTTCTTCGCCTTTTCCTCCACCACCTTGGCATAGATCTTCACCGCGGGATCCAGCCCCCGGGCGGTGAGGACCAGATAGAGGTTCTGGGCGTCGGACTCCAGCAGGGCGGCCACCCCCCGGGCGCTGTGAATTCCGGCCCGCTCCAGCACCTCCTCTTCCGTGGCGTCCCCGTGGACAAAGGGAAACCCATCCTCGTCGGCCACCAGAAGAGCGTCCGGGTCCTGGTCCACCACCACCACCCGGGCCCCCAGCTTGCGGAGACGCTGGGCCACCATACGTCCGGTCCGCCCGTAACCGCAGATGATGAAATGGTCTTTCATCTTCCGAACCTCCCGCTCTTTTCTCCGATATCGCAGGAGCGAAAACACCTCCTCTTCCAAAAGAAGCTGCCCGATCCGGGAGATGAGATAGCCCGCCGTGCCCACACCGGCGAGGATCAGAAAAACGGTGAACAGCTCGCCGGCTGGGGAAAGGGGTTTTACCTCTTCAAATCCCACCGTGCTGAGGGTGATGACGGTCATATACAGGGCGTCCACCCAGGTCATCCCTTCAATCAGGTGATAGCCCAGCGTACCCACGGCGGTGAGAACCAGGAGCAGACCGGAAGCGAGGGCAATCCGACGGCGGAGCCTCACGAGAGGGTCCACCGACCCGGAACGGGCTTGTGGCATTCGGGGCATCGGCCGTCTTTCACCCGGTTTTCCAGAACCACCCACCCGAAACGATACACCAGCGGGGCTTCACAGTGGGGACAGAAGGTGTTCTCCCTGGGATTCCCGGGGAGGTGGTCCACATAGACGTACGGGAGAACCCCGCTCAGGGCTTCGGCGATCTGGATGAGGGTTGCGGCCGGGGTTCGGGGGGAAAAGGACCGGACCACGTGGACAGGGGTATCGGCGGTGAGGGTTTCCGTGAAGGTTTTGAGAAAATGCCGGAGATCCCTGGGGGTGAGCCCTTCGGGAGGGATCAGGGCCACCTCCACCCAGACGCCGCGGCTCCGGAGCCAGGCTCCTTCATACAGGATTTTGCCCCACCGCTCCCGGTTTTCCCCATCCAGAATCAGGCGTACGGCGGTGACCAGGGAGGGGACCAGACCCAGCACGGGGGAACTCCACAATCCCCGGGAATTCCACAGGACCGCAAGCCCCCGTTCCCGGGCCTGCCGGGCGAGATCCGCATGACACTCAAAGGCCCAGGCGGCCTCGGGATCGGCGGCCGCCACCCCGATCACGTCAGGGGGAGGGGCGGCATCCGCATCACCGTTTTCGGACTTTCCTGTCCAGTAGGACCACACCCGGGCGGCGGGGACGACGTGAAAGAACCCCCGCCGTTCCACAGGTTCCACCTCCGAGACCCGGATGCTCGCCTCCAGGTTCACCCGCTCTCCTCTGCGTTGCCGCACACCGCAGCGGCCGGAATCACCCTCCTTCTCCAGGCGGCAAAAATGCCGGCAGGCCTGGCAGATGAGGGTCCCCCCCTCCCGGCGGACGAACATGGTGGGGGCTATCCTCCATAGGCTTCCAGCCCCGTGATGGTCTTGCCCACGATCAGGGTGTGGATGTCATAGGTCCCCTCATAGGTGAGGGTGCTTTCCAGGTTGGCCGCGTGGCGCATGCTGTGGTATTCCACCGTGATCCCGTTGGCCCCCAGGATCTCCCGGGCCGCCCGGGCGATGTCCAGGGCATGCCGGGTGGCCTGGCGCTTGAACAGGGAGATGTGATGATGCTGCGCCGTGCCCTGGTCCATCATCTGACCCACCCGGAAGGCCATGAGCTGGATGCTGGTGAGTTTCGCCAGCATATCCACCAGCCGCTGCTGGATGATCTGGAAGCTTGCAATGGGCCGGCCAAACTGGATGCGTTCCTTCGCATAGGCCAGGGCCTCTTCAAAGGCCGCCTGGGCCGCCCCCACCGCGCCCCAGGCCACGCCGTATCGTCCGTGGTTCAGCACCCGGAGGGGGGCCACCAGCCCTTCTGCCAGAGGCAGGCGGTTCTCTTCGGGGACGCGCACCTCGTCCAGGGAAAGTTCGGAAGTGATGGAAGCCCGGAGAGAAATCTTGGTTTTGATGTCCTGGGCGGTGAAGCCCGGGGTCCCTTTCTCCACCAGAAAACCCCGGATCACCCCTTCCCGGTCCTTGGCCCAGATCACGGCCACGTCGGCGATGGACCCGTTGGTGATCCAGAGTTTGGTGCCGTGGAGCACCCAGGTGTTTCCCTCCCGGAGAGCCACCGTCCGCATGCTCCCCGGGTCGGATCCGGCATCGGGCTCGGTAAGCCCGAAGCACCCGAGGATCTCTCCCCGGGCCATGGCCGGGAGGTATTTCTTCTTTTGCTCGTCCGAGCCATACAGATAGATGCTGGTCATGGCGAGGGAGCTCTGCACCGAGGCGAAGGAGCGCACACCGGAGTCCCCGCGCTCCAGCTCCATCATCATGAGACCATAACTCGTGTAATCCAGCCCCTGTCCGCCGTATTCCTCCGGCAACGTGGGCCCGAAAAAGCCCAGCTCCGCCATCCGGGGCACGAGCTGCATGGGAAACTCGCCGCGGAGCCAGTATTCGCCGATGATGGGAAGGACCTCCCGGTCCACAAACTTCCGCACCATCTCGCGGATCATCCGCTGTTCTTCGGTCAAGAGGTCATCCAGACGGAAGAAATCCATGGAACCTCCTCCTTCACGGTGACGATGGATTTGGGGCAAAACGGCGCAGACCTTCCTGAATGGCCGCGCGCTGCGCCGGAAAAACATGGGTCTGGACCGCTTCAAACAGGGTGGGGAGCACCCGGGAAATCTCCTCCGGGGGCACGGCCTCGCCCTCGGCAGTGGCCTGGATTTCCACGATCCGGCCGTCCTCGGTGAACACCACGTTGAGATCCATGTCCGCACCCTGGTCCCGGGTGTAATCCGGGTCCACCGTCCAACGACCGCCCGCATATGCCGCCGAAATCCCACCGACCAGAGAACGGATGGGAAACCGCTCCAGAAATCCCTGGAGGCGAAGGCGGTGGGCCGCCAGCGCCAGGGCCACCATCCCTCCGTTCACCGAAGCGATGCGGGTGCCGCCGTCGGCCTGAAGGACGTCACAGTCCACCACCCAGGTGGTCTCCCCCAGGGCCTCCCGATCCACGGCGGCCCGGAGGGAGCGGCCGATGAACCGGCCGATCTCCACCACCCTGCCGTCCGGGTGGAGGGACTTCCAGGTCCGGGTGCGGCGCTGGTGGGTGGCCCGGGGGAGCATATCGTATTCCGCGGTGACCCATCCCTCTCCGCTTCCCTTCAGGAAAGCAGGGACCCCCATCTGCACGCTCACGGCACACAGCACGCGTGTGTTTCCCAGAGAAGCCAGACACACCCCCTCTGCCCATGACGGAAAAGACGGATCCAGCGTGAGAGGACGCATGGTGATCTCCTTCAGGAGGACGCTCAGGCCAGGAGTTTGCGCATCTCTTTCACGACGTTCTGGAAACGGACCCGCGCCATCCCGATGTTCACCCCCGCCCGGGGCAGCATGGCCACATACACCCAGTCTCCCACCCGTGCTCCGAGAAGGTGGAACCGTTCCAGGGTAAGGGCGAAGTCCTCCACCGTGCCGAATTCCCCGGTGGCGGCCAGGTTCAGGGTGGTCTGAATCCAGCGGGAGAAAACCTCCCGGAGATGCTCGCCCCGGATGGCACCGGTCACCACCTGTCCCGAGGTGTCCACCAGCACATGGATGCCGGTGACGCCGGTGGCCTTGGCGAATCGCTTCATGAGTTCCTGAACCTTCCCGAGATTCTCCCGGGCTGGCACGGTCGGCGCGGGTTTTTCTTCCACGGGTCCAGGAGACGGTGGGGGGGGCGGTGCAGAAGGCCCGGCTTCCGGTTCTGGAGGAGATTCCTCGGGGGGGGCCTCCTGAACTTCATACGCCGGGGCCTCTTGAATGTCAATCCGGGTCTCCTCTGCCCGGCGGTCCTCTTCCAGGATTTCCTGAATCTCCTCCTGAAGGTCCGGTGTGAGTTCGGTGGGTTCTTCCTCCTCGGAGGCACGCTGGAGCTCCTCCACCTCCCGGATCACGCGAGCCTCTTCGCCCTCCTTCTGCTCCTCCAGAATTTCCTCCAGCTCCTCTTCGGGGATCTCCACCCCGGCGGTCTCTTCTTCAGGGAGGGAGAAGGCTTCCGGGATCTCTTCCGCTTCCGCCTCAACCGCTTCTGGAGTTTCGGCGGGTTCTTCTTCGGGTTCAGGAGAGACGACCTCGGGTTCTTCCTCGGGGATTTCAATCACTTCTTCTTCGGGTTCTTCACCGAGGCCTTCCAGGGAGATCTCATCCAGCGAGGGGAGTTCTTCGTGCTCTTCCTCCATGACCTCTTCCACAGAGAACTCACCGATGGAGGCGGGTTCTTCTTCGGGTTCAGGAGAGACGACCTCGGGTTCTTCCTCGGGGATTTCAATCACTTCTTCTTCGGGTTCTTCGCCGAGGCCTTCCAGGGAGATCTCATCCAGCGAGGGGAGTTCTTCGTGCTCTTCCTCCGCGGGGGCCTCCACGGTGCCCAGAAGTTCAGATTCCAGTCGGCCCAGATCCTCTGTACGGGCCTCGTTGCGCATGCGCACCACTTCCAGGAGAAGGGCATAAAGGGGTTGCTGGATGTTGCGATCCACATCCACCGCGTCCACCCATTCCATCTGGAACCGGACGTTTTCGTGCCGGAGGATGTGGAAGAAAGCCTCTTCTCCCCGGTGAGGACCGATTTCGGCATACCAGAGTTCCCCGTCTTTGACCCAGAGCACACCGGGTCCTTCAGGCGTCTGGACGGTGAACCGGGCGCTCCGTCCCTCCATGGCCACGAGCTGGAGGACGTCCATCAGGTTCCATTCCTGGAGGGTTCCCGCGGCGCCCTCCTCCTCCATTTCCTGAATCACCGTGAGCAGCTGATCAAAGTCAAAGGGCTTTTCCAGATAGCTGATGGCGCCCCGTTGAAAGGCCTCGTTTTTCAGCTCCTCATTTCCGTGGGCGGTCATCACGATGGCCCGGATCTGGGGCTGGAGTTCCCGGGCCTTCAAAAGGAGATCAATGCCACTGATGTCGGGCATCCGGACGTCGGTGATGAGAAAATCCAGATCTTTTGCTGACTGAAGGATCTGGAGGGCCTCCGTCCCGCTGCTTGCCGTCAGGATTTCCCAGCCATGGCGGCTCAGCTCCTCGGAAAGCCCCCACAGAATATCCTCTTCGTCGTCCACAAGAAGGATTTTCAGAGGCATGCTTTCACCCCCCTTCGTCTCCGGGTCTCATATATAGGATAAAGCGTGTGCCGTGATTTTTCTTGCTTTCTACCCGAATCAGGCCCCCGTTCCGGGTCACCAGCTGGTGGACGATGAAGAGGCCCAGTCCGGTTCCGGAGGGTTTGGTGGTGAAAAACGGCACGAAAATGTGTTCCACCTGCTCCGGGGTCATGCCCACCCCCGTATCCTGCACCACGATCTCCACCCATCGGTCTCCCGCCATCCGTGGGAGTTTCTGGTGCACCTCCCGGGCGGAAAGGGTGAGGGTTCCCCGGTTGGGCATGGCGTCAATGGCGTTGAGCATCAGGTTAAGAAGGATCTGTTCAAACTGGTGCCGGTCGGCCCGGATGGTGAGGTCCTCCGGGATGTCCACGTTGAAGGTGATCCGGTGTTTCATCAGACGGTCCTTCACCAGGGGGTAAAGGTCGTCCACCACCTCCCGCACGGCGATGGATTCGGGGTGGGGTTCCCGGGGCCTGACATAGGAGAAAAACTGCTTGATCAGGGTGTCAATCCGGTCAATCTGACGCAGCATGCGCTCCAGGGCTTCCCGATCTTTTTCGTTCTCCATACGCCGGGCCAGGTTCTGGGCAATGAGGCGCATTCCGGCCAGGGGATTTTTGATCTCGTGGGCCAGACCGGTGGCCAGCACGCCGAAGGAGGAAAACCGATCCAGGCGTATCAGGGTTTCCTGAACCCATTTCTTTTCGGTGATGTCCTTGATGAGATAGAGCCATTCCTTCTGCTGGTCCCCGGCGGGATACACCGAAACCCCCAGAAACCGTTCTTTCCACTGGATTTCTGCGGGCTCTGAGTTCTGTCTGACTTTCAGGAACTCTCTGGGAAGGGTTTTCAGGTCCTCAAAAAGTTCGCGGGCATAGCGGTTGGCATACCGGATGCGCCCCTTCCGGTCCACCAGGAGGATCCCGACGTCCACCCCGTTCAGGATGCGCTCCACCACGTTCTGTTTGCTTCGCACCGTGAGAATGGCATATCCCCGCGCCTGTCCCTGGATCCGGAGAAGCACCAGTCCCAGGCTGCCGGGGACCAGGTGTCCGGACCGGGTGCGCACCCGAACGGGGAGCTGCAGGCGCATCTCTTTTCCCCGGAAGGCCCCCAGCGTCTGTTCCAGAACGGGTTTGTATGTGGGATCAAAGAGGTGGCTGAACGGTCGTCCCACGAGATCTCCCTCCCGATAGCCAAGCTTTCGCACCGCCCGGTTGACGAACCGGATCACCCACGTCTTCTCTCTGGATGGCCGTTCAAGAAGGAGAAGTATGTCGGGGGTGAGTGCGAGCAGCGCCCGGAAATCCAGGGTGCGCAGCACACCCTCCACGCGACTCACGATGCGCCTTCTCCCGGAAACAGGGCAATCACCACGGAAGAGTTGGAGAATCCCCGGGGTTGACCTTCCGCGCGCACAACTTCGCCATAGGTGTTGAGGCCGATGTAGGGTATTTCTCCGAAGAGCTCACGGATTTTTTCCATTTCTTCCTGGAACCCTTCTTCCCCCAGGGCGAACGTCCGGGAGAAGCCGTGGAGAACGGTGCCGAAGAAGGGAGGACCGGGAAGGACTTCCCGGGCTGTGGCAA
Organism: Caldifarciminota bacterium; assembly: GCA_015490255.1. Taxonomy (GTDB): domain Bacteria; phylum Hydrothermota; class Hydrothermia; order S141-80; family S141-80; genus S141-80. The sequence continues at coordinate 1,381 of WFYF01000248.1, read as the reverse complement.
AGGCTTTCTCAATGGCTTCCAGCATGCGATCCTTGCGCGCTTCCAGGATCCAGACCGTTGCCTTGTCCGGGACCTCTCCCGCAAGCCGGATCCCCCCGTCTTCGGTGATCCCCAGGGGGAGGCGGATTTTGGAGGCTCCCCCCTGCAGGGGATCGGGAATGGCGAACTGGAAACGGGCCAGGGCCTGTCCGAACTCCTGAAGGGAGTCGCCCACATCCACCTTTTTCCGCTTCAGAAACTCTTTCCAGACTTCAATGGCCGGGCGCTCGTCCAGCTCCTGAATCACCGTGCCCGAGACCCGGGTAACCCGCCGGGGCACCAGGGGGAAAAACCCGTGGCGGGCTCCCACCCCGACGGGGGCTTCCGAGAAGAACCCCAGCACCAAGATGCCGTCGCGAACCAGCTCCCCCCGGTAAATGAGGGCGCTGTGTTCCGAACCCTCTTCATCCACGATCCCGCCGAAGACGGGGACCCTTTCATCGGGAAGTTCGCGGGCGATGGCTTCCAGGAGGATCTCTCCGTTGGTGAAGCGGTCCACCAGGAAAAAGAGAGAAAGGTGGGGTTTGCCCTGAGCCCGCTGCGCCTCCCACGCATCCAGCACGGGGCGGACGGCCTGACGAACGGCGGCCCACAGATCCCCGCTCAGACCGGTTCCCAGACCCGCTTCCACGTGGAAGTGGGCCTCGCCCAGAGCCAGGAGTCCCACCCCGGGGCGGACCGCGTCATGGTTATCAAAAACATAGCCATAGGTGGTGGCCCCCACGATGGGAACTTTGGACCCCAGCCCATAGGCCGCGCCCTTGAGCACCATGTTCAGATCGTGGTCGGCTGTGGCGAAGAGAATGCCGATCTCAACATCTTTTCCTGCGGCCTCTTTGGCCGCCCGGGCAGCCTGGAGTCCGGCCATCCAGGAGGCATCCACACCGGACACACCGGTGCCCACCCCGAGCCCAACCTGCACGTTGACCCGACGGCGGGGAGCCACCACGCGGGGTTGCCGGCGCTGACGGGGGGAGCCCTCCGTCATCCGGCGCCACCAGCCACCTTCAACAAAAATGGCAAAACCTCCTGTTCGTGCGTGGAAGGACGGCTATATTTTAGGGCTTCACCGCCCGCATGTCAAGATTGCGCTCCGGGCAAAAGTCTGGACACCCCCACCCCAACCGGGGCCCCCGAGGGATTTCCGCAAGGAAATCCCTCGGGGAAAACTCTCCCCCAAATTCATCCCATGCGGTTTTCTTAAGAAAACCGCATGGGGACCCCGAAAATCCTCCCCATGTGGATTTTTAAAATCCACATGGGGACCCCGAAAAAATCATTCCTGCCGAACCGAAAGGATTTCTGTGGGTTATGGATGTTTTGCCTGGGGTGCTCTAAGGGG
>WFYF01000247.1 GCA_015490255.1 Caldifarciminota bacterium | reverse complement strand
GCATACAGGGTGTCTGCGGCGCTGGCGGAGAGGGTGAAGGGTCCCACCGAGACCACCAGGGAATAATCTGCATTCCCGCTGTCCGGCGAAGGCAGGCTTCTGTTGCCGCTGAGGAAGTCATACTTGGTGAGCTCGCTTGTTCCGTTGTACACGTCGGTGGGGTTGTGGAGCAGGGAGAGGTTGGCCACATTGACCGAAGAACCTCCTCCGGAGCCTATCGCCGCACCCATCACCTTCACCCCGGCATAGGCGGTGTCGGCAAAGCTGGTCAGCACGGGGTTGTACATGTAAACCAGGTTGCGCCCGGCGTCCACGCCTCCCGAGTTCAGGCTGAAGGAATCAATATCAAAGTCCAGGAACAGTCCTGCATAGGCGTTGGTGATGTCTGTGGATCCGGTGTTGAACAGGGCATACTGGACAAAGATGATGTTGCCGTAGCTGGGTCCGCTGAAGGTGTAAGCGGACTGGATCACCTCAAGCCCTTTCGGGCTTGCGTGACCCGAATCCGTCATCTGGTTTGCGATCTGGAAGTCGCCCAGAACCGGCGGCGCGATCTCCAGGATCCTCCCGCCCGACTTTACGTTGAAGTCCTGATTGATCTGGGTGGAGCCGTACCAGCGATCCACCACATAGGTGAATCCGGTTCCCGCCGCAAGCGAACCGTAGTAGAGCAGGTTGTTGCCCAGATAGTCAAAGCCCACGCCCGAGCCCGGGGCACTGCCGACCTCGGCGGGGCTGGGAAAGGCCCCCACGCTGGTAAAGTTCACGGCCAGATCCCCGGCGTCCACGTCATACACGTCAAAGCGGGGACGTCCCAGGAGAAAGGTGAAGGTCAGGGTGTCGGCCATGGGGTTGCCCTGGGAGTCGGTGAAGGAGAGATAGAGGGTGAAGGTCACGTCCCCGGCCTGGGCCGTGGCGGACGCCTGCACCGTGAACCCGCCGTCCGTGGTGAAAGCCGAACTTCCGGGGGCCAGATCCGGCCAGGACGCGCTGCCGTCCGTCACACTCACCCCGGGATGGGACACCGTCAGGGTCCCGGTCACGGTCTTTGCCGTGTCCGCCCCCGTGTTCGCAAGCCGCACGTCAATGGTCAGAACTTCCCCGGGATCCCACTGATCGCCACCGGGATAGGAAAACACCAGACTGTCCAGGGTGAGGAAGGGATCCTGGAGCATCTGGAGGGCGGTCAGCACATCCAGGCGGCCCCAGCCAGCCTGATTGTTGGGATAGGCGGAGCAATCGCTGCAGTTCACCGTCTGGGCGGCGCTCCGGGTGAGGATTGTGTAGAGCTCATAGCGGGTCAGGTTGGGGTTGGCCTGAAGAATCAGGGCCACGGCGCCGGTCACGTGGGGCGAGGCCATGGACGTCCCGTCCAGGCTTCCATAGGTTCCTCCCGGAAGGGCGGAGTACACGGAAGCCCCCGGTGCCGAAATGTCCGGTTTCAGGAAGTTCCAGCCTGGCTCATACCAGTATTGCGGGTCGTTGACCGGACTCGTGTTGGGTGCAGGACCCCACTGGCTGAAGGATGCCAGAGCGTCATAGCTGTTTGTGGCTCCCACACCGATGACGGTGGGATACGCCGCGGGAGTGGACACGCTTCCATAGGTGGGACCGGAGCAGGTGGCGTCCGCGTTTCCGTTGGAGAAAATCGGCAGGATGTCCAGGTTCCACCACAGGAGGACATCATTCCAGTGGGCCAGAGAGAATCCATAGTCATGGCAGATGCCCCAGGAGTTGTTCACCGCCCGGATGTCAATCCCCGAGTCCGCCTTCAGCGAGGCGATCCACTGGAAAGCGGCCTGAAAATCTCCCGGGCTTCCGGTCTGGTCAAACACCTTGGCGCCCACCACCCGGGCATCCGGGGCCACACCGATGTCCGTGCTGAAGGGACCGGGTCCATCGCCGCCCACCATGGTCCCGCTCACGTGGGTTCCGTGTCCGATCCCGTCCAGCGCGGCGTTCCCATCCGGGGTAAAGTCGCTGAGCCGGATGAACTTTCCGGAAAGGGCCGGATGGGTGGTGTCAAACCCCGAATCCAGCACACCCAGGATCACGCCCTGTCCGGTGTACCCCTGGGCCCAGGCCTGATCCGCCTGGATTTTTGTGATCCCCCACGGAACCACCTTCTTGTTCCGTTGAGGCGGGTTTTTCGCAGGCACACCCCGGAACAGAACATAGCGCGGCACCGGCTCCACCCAAAACACGTCGCTCCGGGCCAGCACTTTTTCCAGTTCCGCTTTCGTGAGCTTCATCCGGAAGCCGTTGAAGGACCAGTAGGACGCCACTTCCTGAACCTGGATTTTGCCCTGCGCGAGCGCCCGCCGGAGACCTTCTTGGGAAACCCGCGCAAGGTCCCGAAGATAGTCCACCCGCTCCTTATAGGTTGGCAGGGTCTGTATATATCGCCAGTCCGGCTGGGGATTCATGAGGACGAAGACCTCAAACACCTCATCGGGGGAGGCCTCCGCCAGACGGGCCGCAAAGGAAGGGCTCATGCCCACTGCGGCCACCAGCATCCACAGACTCACTCCCATCGCACACCTCCTGTTCCTCGGGACCTCCGGCCCCGGTGACCTCCCGGAAGTGTACAGGTCCGGGAAGGGTTTTTCAAGTCTCCGGGGTCCGGAGGATCCAGATACCCACACCCACCAGCGCAAGGGCCATCAGCTGGGCCACCGAAAGCCCCGGAATGAAACTCGGGGTGGTCATCCGGAGAAATTCCACAAGAAACCGCGCCGTTCCCGCCAGGACAAGATACAGTCCCCCCAGCCGCTCCGGGCTCCACCGGATCCGGAGCCGCCAGAGAAGGGCAAAAATCCCGAGCGAAAGGGCGATTTCATACAGCTGGGTGGGATGCACCCGGAACACCTCGCCTGTGACGGGGTCAACGGTGGGAGGCGCTCCCCGGGGAAAAGCCATGGCCCAGGGAAGATCGGAGGGTTTTCCGTAATCGTCCCCCACGAGAAAACACCCCACCCGGCCGATGGCATAGCCCAGGGCCAGGGAGGGGGCCAGGGCACCGAGCAACCGCTTCGGGGGAACGGCGAACCGGCGGACCACCGCATAGGCCGCGAGGACGCCTCCGAAGAAGCCTCCATAAAAGGTCAGACCCGCCCGGCTGAACAGGTGGGAGACCGGATTGGCCAGAAGCTCGGTGAGGGGAACATTTTCCAAGACATAGAGCAATTTGGCCCCCACGATGGCCGCCACGGGGATGGCCACCCCCAGGTTTTCCAGAAGTCGTGCAGGCAAACCCAGTCGCTGGAATTCTTTCTCGGCCACGCCATAGCCCACCAGAAAGGCCAGGGCGACCATCACCCCGTAGGAGGAGACCACAAAGTTTCCGATACGAAAAAGCTCGGGATACATCAGACCATGCCCCCGTCCACCACCACCACCTGGCCCGAGATATAGGACGCCTCGTCCGAGACCAGAAAGGCCACCACGGAAGCCACCTCCTCGGGCTTTCCAAAGCGACGGAGGGCCACCTGCTGGAAATAGGCTTCTTTCACATCCTCGGGGAGATTCTCTGTCATGGCAGTCTCAATGAATCCGGGAGCCACCGCAACCACCCGGATTCCCCGGCTGCCCACCTCTTTTGCCAGGGATTTGGTGATAGCCAGAAGGGCTGCCTTGCTGGCCGCATACACGCTCTGCCCCGGGTTGCCCACCAGGCCCACCACCGAAGACACGAACAGAACGACACCGCTGCGGCGTTTGATCATGCCCCGGAGCAGCGCCCGGGCAAGGAAAAGTCCGGCGCGAACGTTCACGGTCATCACGTCGTCAAAGTCTTCCTCCTTCAGCCGCAGCAGGAATTTGTCCCGGGTGATGCCCGCGTTGTGAATCAGAATGTCCACCCCACCCCACGCTTCCTCCACCGCTTTCGCGATCCGGCCCGGCGCCTCCGGGTCGGAGAGATCTTCGGCGATCACCAGGGAAGGGGTGGGCAGTTCTCCCGCAAGGTGTTCCAGGGCCTCGCGGTTGCGGGCCACCAGGGCCACCTCCGCGCCCTCTGCGGCAAGTTTTCGGGCGATGGCCTCCCCGATCCCCCGGGAGGCTCCGGTCACCAGCGCCTTTTTCCCCGAAAGTTTCATGCGTTCTCCTCCAGCATGGTGCGGTATTCTTCCAGCACCTGGTTTGTGCGGGAAAGGCCCAGGCGATCTGCGCCGGCTTCAAGAAGTTCCAGCGCCTGCCGGGCCGAACGGATTCCTCCGGACGCCTTCACTTTTCCTCCCAGGGGATGGACCACCCGGGCCAGGAGCCGCACATCCTCCACCGTGGCTCCTCCGGGACCGTACCCGGTGGAGGTTTTGACAAACCGCGCACCTGCCTCCATGGCCGCCCGGGCCGCCTTCTCCTTTTCTTCGTCGGTGAGGGCTCCCGTCTCCAGGATCACTTTTACCGTCCGATCCCCGGCCGCTTCCACCACCCCCCGGATGTCCCGGATAACTTCCTCCCAGCGTCCTTCTTTCATCCATCCCAGGTGAATCACCATATCCAGTTCATCCGCTCCGGCTTCCACGGCCATGCGGGTTTCGTGAGCTTTCACCTCCGGAAAGGTGACTCCGTGGGGAAAGCCGATCACCGTGGCCACCCGGATTGCCGTGCCCGCCAGTTTCTCCCGCACATACGCCACCCAGGTGGGCTGAACGCACACTGCGAACACTTCCCAGCGCCGGGCTTCTGCCACCAGGCGGTCCAGATCGGAGGAGGTTGCTCCGGGCGCGAGAAGCGTGTGATCCATGGTTTGGGCCAGATCTTTCAGGGTCATCGTACCCCTCCTTATCCGTCCAGAAGACTCACCACCCCCAGGCCGTCGTCCGGAACCGGGGAGCGGCGCAGCCCTGTCAGGGTGTCCCGGAAATCCTGAGGCAACAGGGGTTCCAGAAACGCCATCATGGCATCCAGCAGAGGCAGGTTGCGCACAAGGGCCCGTTCAATGAAGGGCAGGCGTTCCATTGCCTGCATCAGGTGATGGGGGGCCAGTACCACGCCTGCCCCGCCGGATTCCCCGAACAGATCCGGATGCAACCGGGGACGGCTCCCGTTGAGAATCATCCAGGCGTCCAGAAGGATCTGTCCCCACACCATCAGACGCAGTTCCAGATCCCGGGTTTTCCACCGGGGGATTTCTTCCAGCATCCAGCCCAGGAACGCGTCGGGGTTGCCGCGGAGGACGGTGAGGATCCTCTCCCGATCCTGCAAGATCCCCAGCGCATCCAGCTCCCGCGCCAGTCCCGGACTTCCTCCGCTTGCCCGGAACAGCGCCTCCCGTCCCGGAAGGTTCAGGGTTCTGGCCACCTGGACAAAGGCCTCCCGGGAGAGAAAGGAGAATCGCACCGGGAAGGCCCGGGAACGGAGGGTGGGCAGCACCATCTCCGGACGGGAGGTCACCATCACAAACACCGTGCGGGACGGAGGCTCTTCCAGGGTTTTCAAAAAAGCGTTCTGTGCTTCCAGCGTCATCTCCTCGGCATTCAGGATGCCCACCACCCGAAGGGGGGCGCTGACCGGCCCCTGCGCGGTGCGCGTTTCCCGCACGGCTTCCACGGAGATCCGGTTTCCGGAGGGATTGTAGGGGAAGGGGCGGAGGGATGTGTCGCCCGGAAGGCGTTCCAGCGGTTCCGGTGTGAGCACCACAAAGTCCGGATGGCGCAGGTTTTGCACCGCCTGGCAGGCCCGGCACTGTCCACAGGGCGGTTCGTTCCCCGTGCAAAAGAGGCCCTGCACCCACACCCACAGGGCGAGGGCTTTCCCCACGCCGGGAGGACCTTCAAACATCAGGGTTGCCGGGATCTGCCGTGTGCGGGCAAGCCGGGAAAGCACCCGGCGCGCTCGTTCCTGCCCCACAAGACGGCGAAAGGTCATTCCTCCAGAAGCCCTTCTGGAAGACGCACCACCAGTCTCCGGGTCTCTCGCTGGATCTCTATCACAAAGGCTTTGACCAGGGGAAGCAGAAATGTGCGGTCGCCCTGCCGGATTTCCAGCACGTCCTGGGCCGGATAGAGAT
>WFYF01000246.1 GCA_015490255.1 Caldifarciminota bacterium | reverse complement strand
GTGGGCAGTTTCCGGCTGGTGGATCTGGTGGAGGCCCAGCACACCCTCCCCATGGTCCTGGCCTTCCCGGTGGGCACGGTGAGTTTTCTGGTGTTTCTCATCGCCGCTCTCGCTGAGATGAACAAGACTCCTCTGGATCTCATTGAGGCGGAGTCCGAGCTCATTGCGGCGTATAACACGGAATATTCCGGCATCAAATTCGCCCTGTTCTATGCCGGGGAATATGCCCACACCTTTGTGCTCTCCCTCCTGGCGGCCACCCTGTTTTTCGGAGGCTATCTGGGGCCGGGGTTGCCCGGCGCCCTGTGGCTTCTTTTGAAGGCGCTGGGGGTGTTTCTGCTCATCCTGTGGATCCGGTGGAGTTTTATCCGCCTGCGAATTGACCAGGCCCTGGCTCTGAACTGGAAGGTGCTGTTCCCGATTGCCTTTATCAACCTGCTCCTTGCTGCGTTTCTCACGCTGAGAGGAGGCATACCATGGCTTCGTTGAAGGTGATTGTTCGGGGAAGCCTGAAGGCGATGGGGGTGACGTTGCGGAACCTATTCCGGCGCCCCATCACCGTGATGTACCCCTACGAGCAGCGACCGGTGCCACGCTCCTGGCGGGCAGGAGGGTTCGCCCTCACCATAGATCCGGAGACCGGAGAGGAGAATTGCATCGGATGCCGCCTCTGTGAGTTCATCTGCCCCTCACAGATCATTTCGGTGAAAATGGTGAAAGGTGAGCCCCGGAAAAACGGCAAAGGAGCCACCTATGCGGAGTCCTTTACCCTGAACTTCCAGGCGTGCATGCAGTGCGAGCTCTGTGTCCAGGTCTGTCCCACCGACGCCATCGTGATGCTGCGGGAGCTCCACACCCCCGGTTTCTCCCGGGAAGACCTCTTCTATACGAAGGAAAAGCTTCTGGAGAACGGAAGGCGCGCCCTGGAAAACCCGGAACTCCTCTCCTTCACCACCGGCGAACGAATCCGGGAATGGACCAGTCCCAAAAAGGGAGAACCCGCATGAATCCGGTGTTCACCCTGCTCGTGGTGCTGGTGATGGCAGCTTCCCTGGGGGTGGTGCTGTCCCGGAGCGTGTTCCGTGCGGCCTATTTCCTGGCCTTCGCCCTGGTGGGCACGGGCTTTCTCTATCTCGGAATGTCTCCCATCTTTTCGGCGGTCCAGATTCTCCTCTATACGGGCGGTGTGCTCACCCTGGTGATCTTCGCGGTGATGCTTTCAGGAAAGCCCGAGCTGTCCACGGTGTTTCACCGACCCGCCCAGGGACTGATCGCTGCCCTGCTGGTGTTTTTCGCTCTGCTCTCCCTCACCGCCCGCCTTCCGGAGCCTCCTGAACCGCGCACCATCCCGGTGGACGTGTTCGCTGCCTATTTCTTCCGCGAGGGAGCGCTCGCCTTTGAGATCCTGTCTCTCCTCCTTCTGGCAGCCCTTTTCGGTGCGCTGGCCGTGGCCCGCAAACAGGGAGGCGAAGGATGAGTTTCCGGGCGCTTCTTTTCCTCTCCGCATGGATGTTTGCCACCGGGATTTTCGGTGTGCTGTCCCGACGCCATGTGGTTGCTCTCCTGCTCTCCATTGAGCTTCTTTTCAACGGCGTGAATCTGGCGTTGCTCACCTTTGCCTGGGCGTATGGTGCCCTGTCTGCGGCTTCCCTTGCCTTCCTGGGAATCGCGGTAACGGTGGCGGAGGTGGCGGTGGGACTGGCCATCTTTCTCCTGGTGGTGCGGCTCACCGGGAAGGCCGCAGCGGATGAACTGAAACAACTCGCAGGATAAGGAGGCCGGGAATGAAAGCCTTTTACCTGGTGCTCTTTGCTCCCTTCGTGAGCTTTGCCCTTCTTGCCCTGTGGCCCGGGCTCCGGCGTTCGGGCAAACCGGCCGCCTGGACTTCCATCGCGGCCGTTGCCGTGTCCCTTCTGTCGGCGATTGCCCTGTTCTTCCAGTATGACGGTGGGGTCCACGAGGTCAGATGGGTCTGGATCCCGCTTGCCCACTTTCCATCCCTCACGGTGGGGTTCCTGGTGGACGGCCTGTCGGTGGTGATGGCCCTGGTGGTGGCTCTGGTGGCCTTTGCGGTCCAGGTCTATTCCCTGGGGTACATGAGCGAGGAGCCTCCCGCTTCCCTCGGACGCTACTACACCTACCACAGCCTGTTCACCTTCTCCATGCTGGGGCTCGTCTTCGCCAACAACCTGCTGGAAGCCTATATCTTCTGGGAACTCGTGGGGGCATGCTCTTATCTCCTCATCGGCTTCTGGTTCTATAAGCCCTCCGCGGCCCGGGCCGCCCTCAAGGCCTTCTGGACCACCCGTCTGGGAGACGTGGGCTTTGCCCTGGGCATCGCCGTGCTGTTCGCCCACTTCGGATTCCTGAGCTATGACAAGCTCTTCGCCCTGGAGCCTTCCCACGCCCTGTTTCTGGGCCTTCTCGGGGTGTATGTCGGGGCGATGGGCAAGAGCGCCCAGTTTCCCCTCCACATCTGGTTGCCGGACGCCATGGAGGGTCCCACCCCTGTCTCCGCTCTGATCCATGCGGCCACCATGGTCGCGGCGGGGGTGTTCCTGATGGTCCGCCTCATGCCCGCCCTGCAGCACACCCCGGAGCTCCTTCACCTTGTGCTGTGGATCGGGGCGATCACAGCCTTTCTGGCGGCCACCATGGCCCTGGTGGAGCGGGACATCAAGCGGGTGCTGGCCTTCTCCACCATCAGCCAGCTGGGCTATATGATGGCTGCGGTGGGGGCTCTTTCAGCGGGTGCGGCCTTCTTCCATCTCTTCACCCACGCCTTTTTTAAGGCCCTCCTCTTCCTGGCCGCCGGGAGTGTGATCCATGCCATGCACACCAACGACATGTTCGCCATGGGCGGCCTCGCTCGCCCCATGCGCTGGACCATGATCCTCTTTCTGGTGGGTGCGCTGGCGCTGGCCGGCATGCCTCCTCTTTCGGGCTATTTCTCCAAAGACGAAATCCTCGTGGCCACGGCCCACGCCCCGGTGCCCTTCGCCCTTCTCATGATCACCGTGTTCCTCACGGCCTTCTATATGTTCCGGGCCTTCTTCCTCACCTTCACCGGCGAACCCCGCAACCCGGAAAGCCACCCCCACGAGTCTCCGGTGGTGATGCTCTGGCCCATGGGTGTGCTGGCCATCCTGGCGGCAGTGGCCGGGTTCTTCGGATCCACCGTTCACGAGATGCTGAATCACTCCCTGGGCTTTGAGTCCCTCCATTCCGGAGAGGAGCACCACCCCGCGTGGATTCCCTATCTCGGTCTGGGGCTCGGGCTCCTGGGCATCCTGGTGGCCTGGATGGGCTACGCCCGGCGGATCTTCCGGCCCGAGCGGGTGTATGCCGCCTTCTATCCCCTGGCAAAAGTTCTGGAGGAACGCTATTTCATTGACCACATTTTCCTGCTCCTATACTGGCTTGGCTATAACACGGTGGCGACGGTGGTGGGGTTTGTGGATCGCTACATCGTGGACGGTGTGGTGAACTTCGTCACGTGGGCCACCTTTGAGGTCGGCAAGGCCCTACGACGGTTCCACAACGGCGTGGTGCAGGACATCCTGCTGGGCGTGGTGGTGGGGTTTCTGATTCTGGCCTTCTTTGCAACCGGATTCTGAAGGAGGGCGAACGATGAACCTGCTTTCGGTGTTCCTTCTCTCTCCCTTTATCGGTGCGGTCCTGCTCTTCTTCATCCCCCGGGGATCCCGCACCCTGATCCGTCTGGTGGCGCTCCTTTCCGCCCTGCCGCCGCTTGCCCTGTCGGTGTATCTTCCCTTTGTGTACGACACCGCCCGGGGCGGGTTCCAGTTCCTGGGTGAAATCCCCCTGCTGCCGGAGCTTGGCATCGCCTATCTCGTGGGTGTGGACGGCATTTCCATCGCCCTGCTTTTCCTCACCGCGGTGATCTATCTCACCGCCATCTTCACCTCCTGGCGAATCCAGACCCGGGATAAAGAGTTCTTTATCTATCTCGCCCTGCTTGTGACCGGCGTCTTCGGGGTGTTCGTCTCCCTGGACCTCTTCCTGTTCTTCCTTTTCTATGAGCTTGCGGTGCTCCCCATGTATCTCCTCATCGGGATCTGGGGTTCCACCAAGGAGATCCCCGGCAGAGGCGTGTTTGGCTGGACCTATGAGGCCCTGAAGGTGGGCACGAAAGAATACGGTGCGATGAAACTCACCCTGTATCTGCTTGTGGGGTCGGCCTTCATCCTGGCGGGGATCTTCTATCTGGCGGTTCATGGCGGGAGCTTTTCCTATCTGGCCCTCCAGCAGTCCCTGGATCTTCCTCCGGATGTGGCGCGGGTGCTCTTTCTGGTGTTCTATGTAGGTTTCGGGGTGCTTGCCGGCATCTGGCCCTTCCACACCTGGTCCCCGGACGGCCACGCCGCCGCTCCCGCTGCGGGTTCCATGATGCACGCGGGGGTGCTCATGAAACTCGGTGCCTATGGTGTGCTGCGGGTGGGATTTGGCCTCCTGCCTGAAGCCGGTGCGGCTCTCGCCTGGCTTGTGGGCACCATTGCGGTGATCAACATCCTTTACGGTGCCTTCGGCGCGGGATGGCAGGATGACATCAAATATCTCATCGCCTATTCCTCGGTGTCCCACATGGGGGTGGTGATGCTCGGGATGGCCACCCTCACGGAGCCCGGTGTGGCGGGTTCGGTATATCAGATGGTGTCCCACGGGATCATGACGGGGCTTCTGTTTACCATCGTGAACCTGGTGTATCACAAAACCCACGTGCGGGAGATCTCCCGGATGGGCGGGCTGGCTCACTTTCAGCCTGTCCTGGCCACAGCCTTTGTGGTGGCCGGGATGACCTCTCTGGGCCTTCCAGGACTTTCGGGATTTGTGGCGGAGTTTCTGGTGTTCCTGGGGGCGTTCACCAGCCAGCATCCCTGGTGGGCGGTTCCGGCTATTGTGGGGGCGCTCCTCACATCCATCTATGTGCTCCGGGCTGCCCGCAACATCTTCTTTGGCCCCGCACCGGTCCACGCGGTGGAGGATGCCCAGGGGAGTGAGGTGGTGAGCATCGTGTGTCTGGTGGCCACACTGGTGCTTCTGGGGGTGGTTCCCCGTTTCCTGCTGGACAGCCTTCAGCCCACGGTGGTGGAATTTCTGAAACTCTTTGGAGGGTGATCATGCAGACAGCAAGCCTCTTGCCGGTCTGGCTGGTTCTGGCCACGCTGGGGCTGACCTTTCTGGTGGATCTTTCGGGCCGCCCCCGAACCGCCCTCCGGGTGGCGGCGCTGGGGGGTCTGGTGGCCCTGCTCTCCCTGATCTGGACCCCGGATGGGGCGTTTCTGGGCCTCTCGGTGGATGCCTATGTCCGTTTTGCCCAGGCAGTGCTTCTGGGAGCGGCGGTGCTTGCCCTTCTTGCCAGTCCCCCTTATATGCGTCATTTCCGGATGGAGCGCCTGGCAGGGGACTATGCCCTGCTCCTTCTGTTTACCCTGCTGGGCGGCATGCTGCTCATGAGCGTGCGGGACTGGCTGGCCCTGTTTGTGGCCTTTGAGCTTCTGTCCATTCCGCTCTACGCTGCGGCCGCGCTGAACAAACGCAGTCCCGAAGGGGCGGAGGGGGCCCTCAAGTTCTTTCTGTTCGGCTCGGTTTCCTCCGCCTTCCTCCTCCTGGGTGTGGGGATGATGACCCTGGTGTCGGGCAGCACCGCCTTTTCCTCCGTGGTGGTCCGGGAAGCCTTTCTCCCGGCGGGACTGGCGCTCCTTCTTGTGGGGTTCGGGTTCAAGGTGGCCATGTTCCCCTTTTATTTCTGGGCTCCGGACGTGTATGAAAGCGCGCCGACCCCTCTGGTGGCTTTCCTGTCCGTGGCGCCCAAGGCCGCGGGCATTCTGATCCTGTTCCGGATCCTCCAGGAGGTGGTGCTGCCTGCGGGCCTGTCGTCGGCCCTGGCCTGGGTGGCCTTTGCCAGCGCGCTCACCATGGTGGTGGGGAATCTCCTGGCCCTGCCCCAGACCCATCTCAAGCGACTGCTCGCCTATTCCGGAGTGGCCCACATCGGATACGTCCTCGCCGCTCTGGCCGCCGGAACGGCCGAGGGGGCGGGGATGAGCCTGTTCTATTTCACGGTGTATCTCTTTTCCAACATGGGCGCTTTTCTCGGGGTGGCCGCGGTGGAGATGATGGGGCTTTCCCCCACCCTTGAGGGGGTGGCGGGACTGTACCGCCGCAGTCCTGCGCTGGCCATGAGCTTTCTGGCCTTTCTCCTTTCTCTGGGAGGCATCCCCTTTGTCCTGGGTTTCTGGAGCAAGCTGTTTGTGTTCTTTGCAGCCGCGCAGGCCGGGCTGTGGGTGCTGGTGTTTCTGGGGGCGCTGCTTGCGGTGGTGGCACTGTTCTATTACCTCAATGTGGCGCGGTGGATGCTCATCGTGGAGGAGATGCAGGAGGAACCGGCTGGGCCGCCCCCGGCTGCGGTGGTTGCCCTGGTGGTGATGGCAGCTTTTGTGGTGGTGGTGGGAGGACTGGTTCCCCAGGTTCTGGTCCAGCCTGCGCTGCTTGCGGCAGGAGGATAGAATGAACAAGGTGCTCATTGCAGGGATCCGGAAAGGATATCTGGAGACCCTGCAGAAATGGCTGGAGGAGGAGGACATCCCCTTCATCTGGGGAGAGTCCCTGGAGGAGATCGCCCGGGTGGTGGAGCGGATCCTGGAAGATCCGAGCGACATCCGCGTGGTGGTGACGGATCTGGTGCTGCGGGACGTGGGAGGGATGGACTTTGTGGACTGGGTACGCCGGGAGCTGCCCACCGCCCAGGTGCTGGTGGTGGGCCCCCGGTTTTCCGAGGTTCTTCAGCACATTCTGGAGAGCGAGGTGGAGAACGTTCAGGTGCTCACCGGAAAAGAAATTGAGCGGCGAAACATCCTGCCGGTGATCCGGTCTGGTCTCAAGTCGGTTCCCGGGTTTGAAGGCCGGATCACCGGCATGTCTCTTTTTGACTTCCTGCAGCTTCTGTCCATGGGGGGATATTCTGCCACCATCCGGGTGGAAAACCCCCGCCTTTCCCGCACCGGCACCATCTTCATGCGGGAAGGGCAGATCATCCACGCGGAAACCCCGGAGGAGAAAGGCAAATCCGCCCTTTTTGAAATGATGAAATGGCGGGCCGGGCACTTCACGGTGGAACCGGAGGTGCCTGCGGATACGCCCCGGAGTGTTCGGGAGTCCACGGATTTCCTTCTGCTGGAATTCGCCCGGATGCTGGATGAATCCGGACAGCGGGTGAAGCGGCCGGTGGTGCCCCTTCAGGAGGAGATTGACCGGATCTTCACCCGGATTGAGGCGGAAGTTCCCGGTTTCATGGGGGTGGCCCTGTTCAACGTGCAAAAGGGTGAACCCGTGCACTACCGGACGCCCCATCCCGAATTCACCTTCGTGACCACGGCCCGGCTCTACAGCGAGTTGCTGAACCTGGTAGCGGACACCACGGAGATCGCCACCCGGGGGAAGGAGACCCGGGAGATGGTGGACCTGGTGCTCACCCGGGACATCAACGACGTGATCGTGATGATTCCCCTGGCCGGCATGAAATACGCCGCCCTGCTCATCTATGCGCGGGGGGAAGGGGAAGGTGGGGAGACCGGTGTGGCGGTGATGGACCGCTTCCGCAGGGATCTGGAGGACATCGCCTCCCGTTTGCCGGGGGGATGAGCACGCTTGCACGGGTGGGGGCGGGGCTCCTTGCTGGCTGGTATGTGATCAGTGGGTGGACGCATCCCATCGGGCCCCCCGTTGTTGAAGAGAGTGGTCTTTTCTCCAGCACGTTTCTTTCCTTTCTCCTCCAGCAGAACGCGGAAACCCTGGGCTCTCTGGGGCTGGTCTTCCTCAACACGCTGGTGTGGCTGGGCTATCTTGGTACGGTCTGGCTTGGAATGGGGCGGATGGGGTCCTCAAAGAGGGAAAAAGACGGGATGGAGGTGTGGAGGTTCCTTGTGTTTCTGGCTTTTCCTCATGCGTGGCTTCCCGTTATGGCAGGCCCCCCGAGAGACACCATTACGTTGTTCCTCATGGGGGCGATTTTCCTCACGCTTACCTCCTCCCCACGTTCGTCTTTATGGGTAAAGGCGGGGGCTGTGGCAGGCTCTCTGCTTCTCGGGCTGCAACACGCGGAGGCCAGCCTCGTGGCGTGGATGGGAACATGGATTTGCTGTGGAAGAGACCCCGAAAAAAACCCTTTGGGATGGTGGGGTATTCCTGCAGGAATCCTGCTGGGGAAAGCCCTTCTTGCCTTCTCTTTTCTCGGACATTCCGATGCATCTTTGGTTTCTTCCGGGGGTATGCCGGGTCGCGTCCAGTATGCTCTGGACCGTTTTCCCTGGTTGATGGAGATTCTGAAACGCGGAGGGGAGGGCTGGGCTTTTTCCATCCTGGGCTGGGCCTGGGGATTGCAGCTGTTGCTTCGCCCCCTCAAATGGCGATGGCTTTTTGGGGCTATGGGTGTTGCGGCGCTGACGCTGGATCCCACCCGGGTTTTTGTGCTGATCACCTTCTGGCCGTTTCTTGTTTCGTCCTGGGGAGGGTGGCTTCATGTTCCCCGATGGCGAAGGCTTTTGTTTGGGTACGTGCTGATCGCCGCGATTCTTCCCCGACCCACCTTCTGGTCAGGCGTGCTGCTCTGGGCCACCCCCGAACCATGGGGATGGATACGGGTGGCACGGATCTCCCACGCCGTGCCTGACCGGTTGTGTCCCCTGCCCTGGTGGGAGTGGGCGCTGTCCCGGGAGGGTGGGTGAAAACCGTGCACAAAACCTCTGCGCGGGGGCCGAAGGCCCCCCGCGCAGAACGTTTCTCCCGAAGGGGAAGACTTCAATCCAGGGTGTGATGGACCTCCCACCGGTGGGTGAGGAGGGCCTCCACCCGCTCCCGGAACAGGCGGCTGGGCATGC
The DNA here is from genome assembly GCA_015490255.1 of Caldifarciminota bacterium. GTDB lineage: Bacteria > Hydrothermota > Hydrothermia > S141-80 > S141-80 > S141-80. The sequence goes on along the minus strand of WFYF01000246.1, from coordinate 24 downwards.
GGGAGACTGTCTCTTATACACATC
>WFYF01000245.1 GCA_015490255.1 Caldifarciminota bacterium | reverse complement strand
TCCGGGTCATGTAGTAATTCACTCCGATGAAATCCAGGGAAGGCCCCAGATGCTCCCGTCCATAGGGCATGCGCATCGTCCCGTGGACCAGAATGTCCAGCACATCCTGGTTGAATACCCGGTGCACCCGCCGGGCGATAAGTTTATGAAGCCCTCCACCTGCAGGGCGGAAATCAATCAGATGCTTGGCGATGCCCACCCGCGCGTCCGGGCAATATTCCCGGATCACTTCCAGTGCCAGCCGGTGGGCCAGCAGCATGTGGCGGAGAGCCCGGAAAGCCCTGTGGAGGTCCCGAATGAAGGGAGGCCAGGTCCCTTCCACAAACCCGTGAAAAACATAGACCACCGGTTCGTTGAAGGGAATCCAGATGGAGACGAGGTCTGAAAGGTGCTGGAGCACCACCCGGACATACTTCTGAAACACCACCGGCGATTCCGGACGCAGCCATCCGCCCTTGCGATAGAACCAGTAGGGGTTCACGAAGTGATGGAGGGTCACCACGGGCATGATGCCCAGCTCGTGGAGCCGACCAAGCATCTTCCGATAGGTTTCCAGGGCTCCCCGGTCCACCTGTCCCTCATGGGGTTCCACCCGGGGCCAGGAGACGGAAAACCGGTATGCGGTGAACCCGGCGCTGGCCATGAGAAGAAAATCTTCCTCCCACCGGCGCCAGTGATCCACCGCCTCCATGGAAAGGGGCAGGCGTCCGTTCTGTTCTTCCATCCACCAGTCAGCAAAAACGTTCCAACCTTCCACCTGATAGGCACTTGTGGCAGCCCCGAAATAAAACGTTTCCGAACGATTCTGGGCCATGTTCACCCCTCAGGTTCGTCCCCGGCGATGCTGGACCCCCCACCGCACAACGAGCCCGACAGCGGCCGCCAGAAGAAACCACCATCGGGGCCAGGACCCGGTTTGTTCCGCCAGAGGAATCCCCTCCACCGTCTTTCCCCGGAGCACCCATCCGCCGGTGGTCCGGGCAAGCCCCTCCAGGAACGCCGCATCCACGCGCTCTGTGGGACGCTCATCCTGGAGCATCCCCTGCACGCGGAGGGTGAGGGTGTCGGTGTTTTCACCGTATGCAAGAACCAGCGTGGTCTCCCCCATCCCCGTGTCCGACACCGTCAGCACCACCTCAAAAAGGCCCGGTTCCAGCGCCCGGGCGGGAAGCGATAGACGCACAGGAGCATCCGGCGGCGAGATCTCCACCAGAAACCGGGCAGTGTCCGGCGGGACAACCGTGTCGGCCACCGGATAGATCTGGATCCGCGGGAAGCGGACCTTCATACGCTCCAGGATGTTGGCAAGCCGGTGTTTCAGAGAATCCGGTTCTCGCAGTGCCAACCGGTAGACATCCCCCAGCACCCATGCCCAGGCTGCGGGCCCCGCCGGCACCAGATCCAGCGAATCCGGCGCCATCCCTGGAAGATGGGCCCGCAAAACTCCTGGATGCAGGGGATGGGGGGTCCATCGCGCCCCTTCAAGCGCCCGATCCATCCGGACCATCCACATTCCCGAAAGCGGTCCCGCAGGGGGATCCAGAACAAACCATCCCCACATCCGGGGCGGTGGTCCGCTTTCCACCCGATCTTCCCGAAGGATGCGATCTTTCAGAACCACCCGGGGCGCATACCCGAGATCCCGCAGGGTGCGCCGCAGGGCACCGGCATCCGGATGGGGGCGGGCGGTATAAATCCCCACCGGGATTTCCCGGGACCGCACCAGCACGCTCCGGCGGAGGGTGTCCTCACCGGCCATCAGCACCAGACGATGAAAGCCGGGAGAAAGGAAAATGCGCACGGTGGTGGTCCCTGCAGGAATTGAACGGATACGATTGCTCACCCGCAGGGTGCCGGGCCGGGGGCTTATGACCCGAACCGCCAGGGGACCCGGAAAAGCCGTGAGCGGGACGTCCATCTGCGCGCCCAGGGAAGGAACATTTTCCGGAACCCAGGGCCAGACCGGCTGTGGATAGGTCTCCCAGCCTTCCCACAGACCGTCCGTCAGGATCACCGTCGGACGATTCAGGCGGGGTGCACGGGTCGGTCCTCCCCGGAGATGGCCCTTCCGGTTCCAGGGGACGGTCCGTTCCGCGAAAGCAAGAATCCGGGCACGGGGATAGCGCTCCCGAAAACGCTGAAGCGCTCCTGCCACAAAGGCCTGTTTGGCCTCCGTTTGCATGCTCCGGGAGACATCCACCGCAAGATCCGGCGGCACCCTTTCCGTGCGACGAACCGGAAAACCGGCGGGGAGAAGGAACAGAAAAGTCAGGGTGTGGAGGAGCCGCTCGGGAAGGTGCCGGCGATAGACCCACCAGCCCACCCC
>WFYF01000244.1 GCA_015490255.1 Caldifarciminota bacterium | reverse complement strand
TCCGTAAAGAGGCCCGGCCATCCCCCATCATCTCCCCAGAGCACCCCATCCGGAAGGAAGGCCAGGGCTCCAGCAAGGTGACCGTCCAGAGTGGGGAACAGGGGCGTGAGCATGGGTCCGTCCACCCGATAGATTCCTGCGGGCCAGGCCCCGGCGTACAGGGTGTCGCCCTTCACCGCGAGGGTGTGGACCGCCCCCCCTGCATACACCCGCGTTCCATTCAAGAAGAGACCGGAATCTGTGGCCACCCACAGGGTGTCCCGGAAAAAGCGAACATCGCGCACAGGGATGCCCGAAAGAAGGGTGTCGGTCCATGCAGAAAGCTGTGTGAGGCCTGCAAAGGGAACGCGGTGAAGCCCCCGGGCTGTGCCCACGAGAAGGGTTTCACCGGTTGTGCGAAGCCGCAGCAGTGTGTCGGACAGCAGAGGGACGCCGGCCCCCCGGTTCAGACGGGCGAGTTCCGCGGTGGCGGTTCGGAGAACCAGGCCTTCTTCCGTGGCAAGAAAAAGGGTATCTCCTCGGATCAGGAGATCCCGCACCGGGGTCATGCTTGTGGCCGTGCAGGAGAGCCGGGAAAACGCACCACGACACAGGCGAAGTCCCGCATTCGTTCCCACCCAGAGGGTATCCGGAGGACGAAAGGCGAGGGCGTGGGGAATGCCGGGAAGTGCAGAAGGGTCTGCAAGGGAATCCAGTCCATGGGGGGTCCAGGCCTGAAGCCCCGCCGAAGAGGCCACCAGCACCAGGGTGTCCGACAGAGGGAGCAACGCGTGGACCCGGCTTCCCGAAAGGAGGACCTGGCTCACCAGCACAAGCCACATGGCATAAGTATACAGGAGCAGGCAGGAAACGACACGTCCTCGCCGTGCTCCTTCTCCAGGGAAAGCAACCGGGCGGGATGCGGATGCACGCCCTCTGCGGGCGGGTCAAAGACACCCCACAAAATTCCCAGGGAAATTTTGTGGGGTCCCCGTTAGAGAAACATCTGGAAAATCTTGCAAGACGCATTCGCTTGGATGTTTCTTTCGGAGTGGTATTGGGGGGAGAGTTCTACCCCGGTTGGGGTGGGGGTGTCCAGACCCATATCGGGAGATCAGCATGCGTTCTTGATGGTCCCGGGAGGGGATCGTACAATAGCACCGCCAGAACAAACCGGGAGGCGTGTGGCGATGGCGAGACGGTTTTATCTCAAGACCTTCGGATGTCAGATGAACGAATACGACTCCGCGCGGATCCAGGCCCGCCTGGTGGGGATGGGGCTGGAGCCTGCCTCCTCACCGGACCAGGCAGAGGTGGTCCTCATCAACACCTGTACGGTGCGGGAGAAGGCCGCAGAAAAGGCCCTCCACCTGGTCCACCACGCTTCCAAGCGCGGGAAGCGCGTGGTGGTGATGGGGTGTCTGGCTCAGCAGATGAAGGAAAAACTTCTCGCCCACGGTGCCCACGCGGTGGTGGGCCCCCGCAGTTACGCCATTCTGCCGCAGCTTGTCCTGGAAGACAATTTCTCCGGGGTGTATTGCGAGGATATGGTGGAGCACGACCGCGACCGGGAACTCCACCTGGAGCCGGGTCAGGTGTCCGCCTTCCTCACCATCATGATCGGATGCGATCACTTCTGCACCTTCTGCATCGTGCCCTACACCCGGGGCCGGGAGATTTCCCGCCCTGTGCCTGAGGTGGTGGAAGACGCCCTCTCGCTGGAGCGGCGGGGGGTGGTGGAACTCACCCTTCTCGGCCAGAACGTGAACGCCTATGTGGACGGTCCCCACGACTTCGCCGATCTCCTTGCCATCCTGGACCGGCGCACCCGTTTTCTCTGGATCAAATTCACCTCCCCGCACCCTGCAGACATCACCGTCAAGGTGCTGGACGTGATTGCGAATTCCCGCCGCATCTCCACGTGGATTCACCTGCCCCTCCAGGCCGGCTCCACCCGGATTCTGCGCGACATGCGCCGGGGCTATACGAAAGAAGAATACCTGGAACTTGCCCATACCATCCGCCGGATGCTTCCAGAGGCCTCCATCACCACGGATGTGATGGTGGGGTATCCGGGGGAAACCGTGGAAGATTTTGAGGACACGCTGGACGTGGTGCGGAAGGTCCAGTTTGACGGGGCCTATATGTTCATCTATTCTCCCCGCCCCGGCACGCCGGCCGCCAAACGGAAGGATCAGATCCCCGAAGAGGAAAAGGGGCGCCGGCTCCGGGTGCTGATTGAGGAGGTCAATCGGGGGATCTACCAGCGCCGGCAGCAACTCCTCGGAAAATCTGTGGAGGTTCTGGTGGAAGGGCCGTCCAAAAAGGATCCTTCTTTCGCCGCCGGGAAAACCCGCAACCACACCACCGTGATCGCGCCGGGGAGTTATCCGCCCGGCACGCTTTTGCGCGGAAAGGTGGTGACTATCCGGGGTCTCACGCCTGTGATGGAGGTGGAGGAAGTTGTGCCTCTGGATGATCTCTACGCCATGCTCGGATATCCGCAGTTACGGGAGGTCGGCACATGAACTATTCTCCCACCGAACTTCTGATCGTGGTGGCGGCGCGGATGATGGAGGACGGGAAAACGGCTTTTATCGGGACCGGCATTCCCATGCTGGCGGCCATGCTGGCCCAGCGTCTCCACGCCCCCAACCTGATTCCCATCTTTGAGTTCGGCGGTGTGGGGGCTCGTCTTTCCAGGCTCCCCCGCGCGGTGGGTGAAAGCCGGACGTTTTCTCGCGCGGTTGCCGCCACGGGCATCACCGACATCATGGAAACCGCTGCCCGGGGATTCGTGGACTACGGCTTTCTCGGCGGCGCCCAGATTGATCCCTACGGCAACCTGAACACCTCGGTGATCGGCCCCTTTGACCGCCCGAAGGTGCGCCTCCCCGGTCCCGGTGGCGGAAACGAAGTGGGAAGCCTCTGCTGGAAGACCATCATCCTGATGAAGCATGAGCGGCGGCGGTTTGTGGAAAAGGTGGACTTCATCACCACACCCGGTTATCTCACCGGTCCCGGCGCCCGGGAAGCCGCGGGATTGCCCGAAGGCACCGGTCCCTACCGGGTGATCACGGACCTGGCCGTGATGGGGTTTGATGAAGAAACCCTGCGTATGAAAGTGCTCTCCCTCCATCCCGGTGTGTCGCGGGAGATGGTGGAGGAGCGCACCGGGTTTGAACTTCTCTGGAGCGAGAACCTCACGGAAACCCCACCGCCCACCCCGGACGAGCTGGAGATCCTCCGGGAAGAAATTGACCCGGAGGGACTGTACCGGTGAGGCCAGCCCGCGGAAACGGTTACAGTTCTGGTCGCAGACCTGGTTCAGGCCATAACCCTGGTGGATCGGGGGTTGCCCGATACAAGCCTTGTCTCTGGTCTCTCAGCGACGGGACGTGTACAGGTCACCTGCACCGTTTCCTGCGCTGATCAGGCACAAACATTTTCGGGAACCATGGTGCTCGCCCTTCTGTCTGTGGAGGCTCCCGTCATCGCTTTGCTTCCTATGGGAAATGCAGGTTTCTCGTACAGGGACAAGAACCACTGTGATTTGTTGAAAACCGCTGCCGTCTTCATATCCGCCTTTTTCGCTTCCGCAAGCATCCTTCTGTGCGTACACTGGATCAGGTCTTGTGCGAAACGCATCAAACCGCCTCTGGATCATGGCCGCCATGCCCATCCGAAAGGTTTTCCGTGAGCTGTTCCGGGGCGCACTGGATGCCCTCATCCCTCCCCTGTGCCGGGGATGTGAGCAGGAATGGGCGGACTTTCTGTGTCCCTCCTGCGAACAGGAGCTGGAGAAGCTCCGCCTGCCCCTCCAGGTGTGCACCACCTGCGGCATGCCCATGGAAAGCCGGCAGTGCTTCCGGTGTAGCCGGTTCGGGAAACCCTTCGCCTTTCAGAAAGCCCGGGCCAGTTTCTATTACGCCGGCGTGGTCAAAACCCTGATTCGCAAAGCCAAATATGAAGGCTATCCGGATCTCCTCCTTTCTCTGGCCGAGCATACCCTTCTGGACTGGCCGGTCACCTCTCAGGCCGTGGTGCCCATCCCGGGCAATCCGGAACGTTCCCGGGAACGGGGATACCGCCCCTCCCGCATGCTCGGGGAGCTTATCGCTTCCACCCTGGAACTGCCCTTTCTGGATGTGCTCCGCGCCCGGAAAAGCGCACCTCAGGTGGAACAGCGGTCCTATGCGGCGCGAATCCAGAACGCGACGGGGAAATTTCAGGTGAAGGCACCGGCGTCTCTTCCTCCTTCGGTGTTGCTCGTGGATGACGTGATCACCACGGGTGCCACCGTCCACGAGGCCGCCCGGGTGCTGAAGCGCCACGGGGTCCGGGAGGTTCAGGTCTGGACGCTGGCCTCCGAAATCCCGGAATTTCTGCTTCCGCCGGGGATCACGCCATAGACC
>WFYF01000243.1 GCA_015490255.1 Caldifarciminota bacterium | reverse complement strand
TGGCCACCGAGAAAAGCCCCAGCCCTGCGATCAGGGTCCCGGGATTGACGCCGAAAAGGATGAGAACCCCGAAAAACCAGAGCAGCCAGATGCCATAGGCCGAAAAGCGGGTGACCAGCACGGTGGTGTGCCGCCCCAGACGGGATTCCAGCCGGTGGAACCACCGGGTGTGAAACCGCCGCAGATAGAACCGGGCGATGAAGAACAGCAGCCCCGCGCCGGCGATCCGCAAACCCATCCCGACAATGAGATCCTGATGGCGGGCAAACAATCGGGACAGGGAAGCCAGAACAGCGGAATCCATAGCCTTCCTCCTCAGTTGCCAAAGGCGTCAAAGGGCCTCAGGAGGCGTTTCCATCGGGAAAAGGTGCGCCGGGCCAGGCGGTTCAGCCCCAGAAGTTCTGCACTCTCCTCTCCTTTCCGGATTTCCCGAAGGTTCGGCCGGGGCGGCTGATCGGTATACCGGACCTCCATCCGTTCCTCGTCCACCGCCACCTTCACCACCTCCGCCACCCGGTGGCCTTCCGGCGTTTCAAAAATGGAAAGCTGAGGCGTGTCCACCAGAACCTGGGAGATCTCGTGAGGTGACCGGTCTTCGTTGCGAAGTTCCAGGGGCAGCAGAACCGTGAAAAGGCCTCCCGGCGCCTCCTGGAAGGTTTCCACGGGTTCCGCCTGCACCGCATACACCAGCACGCCGCTCTCCATGTCCCCGAACCACGCCCGTTTCAGCCCCGGAGGGGAGATTTCAAAGACGGGCACCGCCAGACCGTTTTCCTCCAGCACCACCTCCAGCCCCATGGGAAGGGTGGCGAACACCTTCGCCTGCCCCCGCGGGGCCAGATCCAGCGGGGGGGAGAACATGAGGAGCACGGGCCGGTCCAGATAGGCGGGGATCAGACGGGCCCGGGCCCGATCGCCTTCCACAGCCACCACTTTTGCCGTATCACCCCACACAAACCGGAACACCCCCTCCCCCACAGGGTGGATCACGAGTTCCCCGTCACCGAGAGGGACGCGGACCGGCTCCCGATAGAGCTCAAGCTCCATAGCGCTTCAGGCGACCGGCGTTGGCCAGCATCAGAGGGAGAAGAGCCGGGGCCCCCACCATCCCCAGGCTTCCCTGACGACAGACCTTTTCATGAAAGGCCTCCACACCATCCTGACCGCTGAAAGGACCGTGGAGAAGCACCGGCACAGGGTGCCAGGAATGGGCGTGATACAGGGCGGGGGTGGCGTGGTCCCCCGTGATCACCAGCACGGTGGGGTTGAGTTCAAGGATGCGGGGCAGATGGGCGTCCAGGGTTTCAATGGCCTTCACCTTGCCGGCAAAATCGCCGTCCTCACCCTTTTTGTCCGGTTCTTTGTAATGGACGAAAAAGAAATCAAAGCTTTCCCAGGCTTGCTGAAGTTTTTCTATGGCTTCTTCAAAGTTTTCAAGATGGGGCACCGTCATGCCCACCAGCTTGGCCAGACCCCGGTACATGGGGTAATAGGCCAGGCCCATGGCCTTCAGACCCCAGCGCTCCTCAAAAGAGGGGATGGACGGGAGGGTGGCTGCACCCCGAAACACCACGCCGTTGGCCTTTTCACCGGCCAGGACCTCCCGGGCCTTTTCCATCACCGTCTGGAGCACCCGGGCGGTTTTCTCTCCCCGGGGACTGGTGGGCCGGGCTTCCAGGGGAGGCTCGCCCTCCTTCTGGGGATCAGTGTCGGTGACGTCTTCCGAGACGTCCGGACCCCGGAGAATCAGGGCAAACCGGTGTTCTTTCCCGGGAATCCAGATGAGTTCCACATCGTCCACCCTGGGAAGTTCGTTCTTGAGCCGGAGCAGCAGGGGACGGGCCTCCTCGTCCGAGATCCTGCCCGCCCGACGATCCTCCACCTTTCCGTCCGCGTCCAGGCGAACGAAGTTCCCCCGGAGGGCCACATCCCCCGGCTCCAGGGGGGCATCCAGCCCCAGGGCCTCCAGCACCCCCCGGCCCAGGCGGAGTTCAAAGGGATCATATCCAAAGAGGGCGAGATGGGCCGGACCGCTTCCCGGAGAAAGACCCGGCGACAGGGGCAGGTGCAGACCGAGGGCCGAGCGGGCCGCCAGCCGGTCCAGGTTGGGGGTGTGGGCGTATTCCAGTTCGGTTTTGCCCTCAAACTCGGGATGGGGCAGGCCTCCCAGGCCGTCGGCCACCAGGAGGACCAGCTTGGTGTTGTTCCGAATCACCAGGTCCTCATAAACCATGACTCACTCCTTGGTTTCCTCTTTCCGGAGCTCCCGCCGAAGAACTTTCCCCACAAAGGTCTTGGGAAGCTCGTCCCGGAATTCAATCTCGTGAGGGATCTTGTATTTCGCCAGGTGCTCTGCAAGGAAGGACCTGAGTTCCTCCTCAGTGGCGGTTTCTCCTTCTTTCAACACGACAAAGGCCTTGGGAACCTCACCGTAAAACTCGTGTGGGACTCCAACCACCGCCGCCTCTTTCACCTTGGGATGCTGATAGAGGACCTCCTCCACCTCCCGGGGATACACGTTATAGCCCCCCACGATGATCAGGTCTTTCTTGCGGTCCACGATATAGAAATAGCCGTCCTTGTCCATCCGGGCGATGTCTCCCGTATAAAGCCACCCCTTCCGGAGCGTCTTTTCGGTTTCTTCAGGGCGGTTCCAGTAGCCCAGCATCACCTGCGGTCCTTTCACCACCAGTTCCCCTTCCTCCCCTGGCGGAAGCACCTTTTCTCCGGTTTCCAGATCCACCACCGCCGCCAGGGTGTCGGGGAAGGGAAGCCCGATGGAACCGGGCTTGTTCAGGCCATACACCGGGTTGCTGTGGGTCACGGGGGAGGCCTCTGAGAGGCCATACCCCTCAATCAGCTTGGCCCCGGTCAGACGTTCAAAGTCCTCCTTCACCTTCACGGGCAGGGGGGCGGAACCTGAAAGGCACACCCGGACGGAGGAGAGGTCGTATTTCTTCACGTCCGGATGGTTCAGGATGGCGATATACATGGCCGGCACCCCCGGGAAAAAGGCCACCCGATAGCGCTCCAGATCCCGCAGAACGTCCTTCACGTGAAACTGGGGATGGATCACCAGGCGGCTGGCGGTGGCGATGGCAAAGTTCAGGGCAACGCTCATGCCGTAGACGTGGAAGAAAGGAATCACGGCCAGGAGGGAGTCTTCCCCATACCGGACATCTTCAGACCAGGCGATGATCTGATAGGTGTTCACCACCAGGTTGAAGTGGGAAAGCATCACGGCCTTGGGTTTTCCGGTGGTCCCACCGGTATACTGGAACAGGGCCACGTCCTCCCGGGGGTTGATGCTGGGGGCTCTCCAGTCCGGTTCGGTTTTCAGAAGTTCTTCAAAGGAGAAGATTCGGGGATGTTCGGGAACCCGGACGGCGCGGCCTTCCTTGCGCAGCTTCAGGGGGAAAAGGAAGTTAAAGGGGAACCCCATTTCGCTCTGCAGACGGGCTACCACAATGCCATCCAGCAGACCCTTTTCCAGCAGAGGTGCGAGTTTGGGGTAAAGGAAATCCAGGGTGATGGCATAACGGGCCCCGGAATCCTCCACCTCATACTGGAGTTCGTCCTCGGTGTAGAGGGGGTTGCCCTGGACTGCGATGCCTCCTGCCTTCAGGATGGCATAAAAGGCCATGACGAACTGGGGAGAGTTGGGAAGCACCAGGAGGACCCGATCCCCTTTCTGGATCTTCAGGGTTTTCTGAAAGGCGGTGGCCAGGGCTTCCACCCGATCAAACAGCTCCTCATAGGTCAGGGTCTTCCGGAAGAAAAGGGTGGCGGGACGGTTGGGGAAGCGGGCCCGGGCGTCGTCCAGAAGGAAATAGAGGGGCACCTCGGGATAGCGGATGTGGGCGGGGACGTTTTTCCCGTAAAACGTCAACCAAGGGCGCTCCCCTTTCTTTTCATATTCTTCAAGGCGCATCTTCTGTCCTCCTGATGCCGGATGGTTTTCCTATACCCTCCCCCTCACGAACCTTCAAGGTCTTCGTCGGAAAGCCCCCAGGAGCGCAAAAGGGTCCGGGCGATCACCCGGATCATCATTTCCGTGGTTCCCGCCCCGATTTCCATGAGTTTGGCATCCCGGAGCAACCGCTCCAGGGGATATTCCCGGGTATAGCCGTATCCCCCCAGCACCTGGATGCCGTCCAGCGCCCGACGGGTGGCCTGCTCGGCGGCGAAAATTTTGATGGTTGCCGCCGGAAGACGCCAGTCCTCATCCGGGCGATATTCCCGGGCGGCAAGATACAGATAGGTCCGGGCAAGTTCCAGGTCCACAAAGGTGCGGGCGATTTTCTCCTGGATGAGCTGGAAGGCACCGATGGGCCGGCCGTATTGCTTTCGGACCGACGCGTGTTCCAGCATCCACTCCAGCACTTCCCGGAGGATCCCCACGGAGATGGCCACGATGGTCAAACGCTCCACGTTGAACCCGTGCATCACCTGATAGAAGCCCCGGTTCATAGTCCCCAAGACGTTTTCTTCAGGGACAAACACGCCGTCAAAATAGAGGGCAGAGGTGGGGGATCCCCGCATCCCCATTTTCTCAAAGTTTTTGGACACGCTGAAGCCTTCGGCGGGGACTTCCACCAGGAAGGCGGTGATCCCCCGGTGTCCCGCTTCGGGATCCGTTTTGGCATAGACCACGAGCAGGCGGGCTTCGGAGCCGTTGGTGATGAAAACCTTGCTACCGTACAGCCGGAATCCGCCCTCCACCTTTTCCGCCCGGGTCTGGATGGCGGCGGCATCGGATCCCGCATTGGGTTCGGTATAGGCCGTGCCGCCAATCCATTCCCCCGAGGTCAGGCGAGGAAGATATTTCTCTTTCTGCTCGGCGGTGCCGTAGCGGACGATGGGCAGGGCGCCCAGGATGGTGTGGGCCAGCAGGGAAAGGGCAAGAGCGGGGCTGGCCCGCCCGATCTCCTCAAAGGCGATCACCGTGGCCAGGAGGTCTTCCCCGAAACCGCCATAGGCTTCCGGAACCATCAGGCCCGTGAGGCCGAGAGAAGCCATCTCCCCGAAAAGCTCCCGGGGGAACCGGTCTTCCTCGTCCATCTCGGCCGCCACGGGCCTGACCTTTTCCTCCACAAACCTCCGGACCGTCTCCCGGAGGATCCGGTGCTCTTCCCCTTCCAGGGCGTGGGCAAGGGAAGTTTTCATTCCCCGGCACGCTCCTTGAGCCGGCGGGTGAGCTCTGGCACAACTTTGAACAGGTCGTCCACCACCCCGAAGTCCGCAATTTTGAAGATGGGCGCTTCGGGATCCTTGTTGATGGCCACGATCACTTTGGAAGTCCGCATGCCCGCGAGATGCTGAAGCGCCCCGCTGATCCCCACCGCGATATAGAGTTCCGGCGAGACCACTTTCCCGGTCTGACCCACCTGATGGGAATGGGGCATCCAGCCCGCGTCCACCGCGGCCCGGGAAGCCCCGACGGCAACCTTCTTGCCGGTGAGTCTGGTAAGTGCATCTGCAAGATCATAAAGCAGCTTGAAGTTCTCGGGCCCTCCCATGCCCCGTCCACCGGAGACGATATAGTCCGCTTCCGCCACGTCCACCTCACCCTTTTCTTTCGCTTTGATCTCCAGAACCTCCACCCGGAGGGCCCGGGGATCCACCTCCACCTGGACGGTTTCCACCGGTGCCTCTGCACCGTCCCTCCGGACGGCAAAAGCCTTGGGACGGTGAGAAAAGATCAGGACCGGATGCTCCAGACGGAAGGTCCCGATCACCTTTCCTGCATAAAGGGGTTTTTTCGCCACCAGAGCCTCGCCCTCAAAAGAAAAGTCCACAATGTCGGTGAGCATGGGGGCAGAAAGACCCGCAGCCACGAAGGGAGCCACCTCTTTCCCGGGTTTGGTGGCGGGAAATACCACCGCCCGGACGTCTTTCCCCTCCAGGACTTTCAGAAGGGCGTGGGCCCGGGCCTGGGCCGCGTGTTCCAGCCGTTCATCCTCCACGAAAAGCACCCGGTCGGCCCCGGCCTTCCCCAGCTGTTCCAGGCCTTCCACCTTTTTGCCAGCCCCCACCGCAACCACCTCGCCCCCGAGGGTTTCCTTCACCCGGTGGGCCACGCTGACCGTCTCCAGGGCCACGTCTTTCAAAACACCGTCAAGAGTTTCCACAAAGGCAACGATCATGGTCCACCTCCTCAGATCAGACCCTTTTCCTCAAGAAACTGAATGAGCTCTTCCACGTTCTGGGGGAAATCGTTCGTGGTCACCCGGCCTGCTTCCCGGGGCGGCGGCATTTCCAGACCCGTGCGTTTCACGGTGGGCTCAGGAATCTCCACGCTGACGGTTTCAATGGGTTTGCGCTTGGCCTGCATGATCCCCCGGAGGTTAGGCAGACGGGGTTCGTATTTCGCCCGGTCAAAGGCCACCACAGCGGGCAGGGGAAGGGCAAGTTTTTCCTCGCCCCGGTCTGTTTCCCGCTCCACAACAGCCCGGTCCCCGTCCACGTCCAGATCCACGGCATAGCTCACCGCGGGCCAGTCCAGGAGGGTAGCCAGATAGAAGGGGACCTGGGATGAGGCGTCGTCCACCGCCTCCTTTCCGGCCAGGATGAGAGAAAAACTCTGGTCTTTGAGCCAGGCGTGGATGGCCCGGGCGGTGGCCCAGCCGTCCAGGAGTTCAAAGTTTTCCGCATGGATCCGGAAAGCCCGATCCGCCCCTTTCGCAAGGGCCGTCCGGAGGATTTCATCGGCTCCGGCATCCCCCAGGGTGAGCACGGAGAGGCCCGTGATTTTGCCCCCTTCTTTCAGGCGCAGCGCCGCCTCCAGGGCGTATTCGTCGTAGGGGCTCATCACATAGGTGATCCCCGTCCGGTCAATGTCCGTGCCGTCGGCTGCGACCTTCAGGGGAATTCCGGTGTCCGGCACCTTTTTCAAGAGTACAAGAACTTCCATCTCTCGCCTCCTTGCTTGAGATGTCGCTGTCCCCGAAAGGACATCGGGCCTTTAGTATACACGTTTTCAAGGCGTTTTTCAAGGAAGAAAAACCACATCCAGGGCGAAGGTGAGGGCGTAAAGAAACACCACCCCGCCCGTTCCGGCCAGCACCCGGTTCAGGGCCCGGCCTTCCCACGCCGCCAGACGGAGGAACTGCAGCAGAGCCAGCGGCAGGGTGACGCCCACCAGGAAGGCACCCAGATAAAGAGCCACGCCATAGGCCAGGGCAAGAAAGAAAAGGTATTCTGCCAGCCCCCCCCGTTTGCCGAACAGGACGGGAACGGTTCTGCGTCCCGCCCTTCTGTCGTTCCACCGGTCCCGGACGTTGTTCACCACCAGGATGTTGGTGATCAGTCCCCCCATGGCGGCCCCCAGAAGGAGGGCGTCAGGGGTGAGGGAAAGGGTGTGCACATAATAGGTCCCCCCCACCGCCACCAGTCCGAAAAACACGAACACCGCGAGATCTGCCAGGGGAGTTCGGGCAAGGGGGAAAGGTCCGGCGGTATAGGCCCACCCGGCCAGGATGGAGGCCACGCCGATGAGCAGGATGGGGACGCCGCCCCGCCAGATGAGATACAGCCCTCCCAGCGCGGCCAGACCGAAGGCCATCCAGGCTGCCCGGAACATGGTTTTCGGAGAGATCCAGCCCAGCGCCACCGCCCGGGGTGGCCCCAGGCGCTCCTCGGGCCGGTCCACCCCCGTGAGGGCATCGTAAAGGTCATTCACGAAGTTGGTTCCGATCTGGATCCAGAGGGCACCCCACAGGGCGGCGAGGCCTGCCAGGAGATGAAAGCCGCCGTCCCGATAGGCCAGGGCGCTCCCCACCACCACGGGTGAGAGGGCCGCGGGCAGGGTGGGAATCCGGGCGGCGAGCAGCCAGCGCCTAAACTTTCCGGGCGCGGAGGGCGACGAATCCCCCCCGGAACCATGTTCCGGGCGGCCTGGATGGCCTTCGGTCTGGCCGCCCTCGGAGGGCTGTACCTGATCTGGCGGGGCGGCGTCCCCGTGCTGCTCATTGGTGTGGCCTCCATTCTGGCTGGATGGGCCTACACCGCC
>WFYF01000242.1 GCA_015490255.1 Caldifarciminota bacterium | reverse complement strand
GTGGTGCGGGGACCGGGGAAGCGGGTGGGACACGGGGTGTTTCATCTCCGCACCCTTCACCTTCTGGACTTTCTTTCCCGGAAAGAAGCAGAGGAGGTGGTGCGTCTTTTCGGTGGGGAAGAGGCCCTGGACCGTTTCCAGAGCGTTTCGCCGGAGGCCCGCCGGGCCTTCCTGGACTCCCTTCTGGCGTCCTTTGACCCTGACCCGGCCACGCCGCGAAACGAGTTCCTGGACACGCTTCAGACACGGATTCGTCTTGCCCGGGAGCATTTTTGGGAAGGCCTGAGACGGGGTCTGGAGACGGATCGGGGTCGGGTGTTTGTGCGCTATGGTCCACCCCAGGAGGTGGAGGAACGGGTGGAGACCCTGACCCGTCAGGTCTATCTCATCTGGCATTATCCCGACCAGGGGGTGCAGGCGGTTTTCCTCCGGGTGGACTGGACCACCTATATCCTGCTGGAGATCCGGCCGGAATGAAAGCGAAGCGCAGGAGGCGGGGATCTCGGGCGGAAGACCTGGCCGCGGCCTTTCTGGAAAAGCAGGGGTATGCCCTCCTTGCCCGCAACGTTCGCTATCCCTTCGGGGAACTGGACCTCGTGTGCCGGCATCCCCGGCGGGGGCTGGTGGTGGTGGAGGTCCGTTCCCTGGATCCCCGAATGGGGTTCCATCCGGCCGAGACCCTCACGTCCCGCAAACGCCGTCGTCTGGAGAAGGCCGTCCATGCCTTCCTTCTGCGCCACCCGGAACTCCAGCACCTCCCCCTCCATCTGGATGTGGTGACGGTGCTCTGGGAAGACCCGCCGCGGCTGGAACACCTGCCCGACGCCTTTGGGTTCTGACTATGTTCCCCCGTTTTTCCGGGCATACACCCGGATATAGCGGAGGATGCCCCGGGCGATGCCCCGGGCGATCCTGTCCTGAAAAGAGGAAGAGGCCAGAAGGCGGGCTTCTCGGGGGTTGGAGATGAAGCCGATCTCAATGAGCACCGCAGGCATATAGGCTTTGGAGAGCACATAAAAACCTGCCTGGCGCACCCGCCGATCCGGCTGACGGGTGGTTTTCAGGATGGTTTCGTGGAGGGTGAGAGCCAGGTCCTGGGACTGAATGAGGAAGGCGTTCTGGGCAAGGTCGGAAAGGATCCCTTTCAGCACATCCTGAAGGATTTCTTCGTCCTCCACCTCATATCGCAGGGCCCCGTTTTCAAAGTTTGCCACCGCCCGGGCCCATTTCGTTTTGGCGTCGGAAAGAAAATAGGTCTCCAGTCCCCGGACCCGCCGGTTGCGGGCATAATTGCAGTGGATGGAGACGAACAGATCCGCCCCCCAGCGGTTGGCCATCTCGCCGCGTTTCGCGAGGGGCACGAACACGTCCCGGGTGCGGGTGAGGCGGACCTCCAGATCCGGCGCCCATTTTTTGAGATAAAAGGCTACCTTTCGGGCAACCTGGAGGGTGATGGTTTTTTCCCGAACGCCCCCCCACCCGATGGCTCCCGGGTCTTTCCCGCCGTGGCCGGGATCAATCACAATCCGGCGGATGGCGTGTCCACCGCCGGAAGCGGGAGGTGCGCGGGAGGACTGACCATGCCGGTAGATCCAGATGGCAATGCCGCCCTTAACCGGATGGATCCGCACCCGGAAATTCCGGTGGGGAAGGGTGAAGGTAAAGCGGGTGGACCAGGAAGAAGTTTTCACATCAATCCGGCGCAGCAAAGGCCAGTCCCGCTCCACCCGCAGGGGGCCTTTGTATGAAGTTCCCTCAAAACGCACCGTGAAGGTGTTGCCGGATCGGGAAAAGCGCCACGGATAGCGCCGATCCCATTTGAGCTCAAACAGCACGGTATCCTGATAGTTCTTGAGACGTGCGACCTGAAGGGTGCCGACAAGCGCAAGCCACAGGAGGACCATGCTAAAAACGTACAGGTCCTGTCGGGGTTTGTCAAGGCGGAGGTTTGATCTCCAGACAGAAGTTCGGACACCCCGAAAGAAATACCCCGAGCGAATGTGTTTTGCAAAATTTTCTTTGGGTGTTCTCACGGGGTCCCCATCCAATTCCCCTTGGGAACTGGATGGGATGAATCTTCTCCCCTCCCTGGTGGGAGGCGCTGGGGAGGGGGAGTTGACGGATGGAAAAAAGAAGTTTACAATTTTTCGGCTCCGCAGCGGTGGAGTGAGAAAGCGGTATGTTCATCGGGACTGACCAGAGATCTGAAATGAGGCGGACATGATCAGGCCAGAAGTTCTCACTATTCTGGCGGTCGGCACGATGGGGGTCTTTCTCTCCTCGGGGTGCGTGAACAGGGGAAACCCCGTGGGTCCTGGACAGCCTGTCCTCACGTGGCTCGGGGGATCAGGCGGGATGTGGAGCGCGGCCCTGGACGTATCGGCCGACGGCCGTGTGGTGGTGGGGGAGGCACAGGATTCAGCGGGCCAGTTCCGTGCCTTCCGCTGGACGGTGTCGGGCGGCATGGAGGATCTCAACGTGATTTTTGCGGACCTGCTTGCCGACGGCTCAGTGCTCACCGAAGCCCGGGCCATTTCCCCTGATGGACGG
>WFYF01000241.1 GCA_015490255.1 Caldifarciminota bacterium | reverse complement strand
GATGTACAACGGAACATACCTTGTAAGTCCCTTTTCTTTCCGCTTTTTGATGATTGCCAGATTTGCAATCTCTTTCATTTTCGCTCCAGAGCGCTCCATTTTGTCTCGGCTCAGAATACCGTGTTCCAGGATTCCACCGACGTTTTCCAGGTGGGTGATGTAATAGAGCTCGAGGCGTTTATCCCGGCGGTATGCCGTTTTCACCATGGCGTTATCCCGCTTCCTTGCGGGCGGCGGCGAACACCCGTTCCGCCCGATAGCTGGAGCGCACGAGAGGTCCGGAAAACACCTCCAGAAAGCCCATTTTCAGGGCTTCTTCCCGATACCAGGCAAAGGTTTCGGGCGGGACATACCGGGCCACCGGGAGGTGCACCCGCCTGCTGGTGGGCCGCAGATACTGCCCGATGGTCACGATGTCCACGCCGGCTTCCCGGAGATCCCGCAGGGTCTCCAGCACCTCCTCGTCCGTCTCTCCCAGCCCCACCATGATGCTGCTCTTGGTGAGGATGTCCGGCGCCATTTTCTTCCAGGTGCGCAGCACAAAAAGGGTGAGTTCATACCCCGCCCGTTTGTCCCGCACCACATGGGTGAGCCGACGGACGGTCTCAATGTTCTGGGCCAGGACGTCGGGCCGGGCCTCCACCACCGTGCGCAGGGCTTCCACGTTCCCCTGGAAATCGGGCGTCAGGAGTTCCACCTTTGTTCCCGGGGAAAACTCCCGGATCCAGCGGACGGTCTGGGCGAAGTGGGCGGCCCCCCCGTCCGGGAGATCGTCCCGGTCCACCGAGGTGATCACCACATACTTCAATCCCAGCTGCGCGATGGCCCGGGCCACCCGGGCGGGCTCCAGGGGATCCACCACACCCCCGGGATCCCCTGTGTTCACCGCGCAGAACCGGCAGGCCCGGGTGCAGGTGTCTCCCAGAATCATCACCGTGGCCGTGCCCACCCCCCAGCACTCCCCGATGTTGGGGCACCGGGCTTCCTCACACACGGTGTGCAGGTGAAGGCCTTTCAGAAGTTTGCGCACTTCCCCATATTTCCCGCCGCCCGGAAGGCGAACTTTCAACCAGTCAGGATGACGTTTCATGGCAACCCTCCCCCCGAAGGCTCACACATTTCCGGTGCTTCCCACCCGGACCCTCCGGAACCGGGCATAGGGGGTCCCGTGGCCCACTCCCATGGTCTGGGGCGGTTCTCCCTTGCCGCAGTTGGGCACGCCCCACATCGTCCAGGTGGTGGCATCCCCCACCGCGTCCATGTGGCGCCAGAATTCGGGGGTGATGCCATAATACACCGGGTTTTTCATCACTTCCACCAGTTTCCCTTTCTCAATACGCCAGGCGATTTCCGTGGCGAACTGGAAATTCAGGCGCTTCATGTCAATGGACCAGCTCCGGTTGGTGGCAAGCAGATAGCCGTGGTCCACCTCCCCGATGAGGGCCTCCAGGGAGTGGTCTCCGGGGAGGAGGTTCACGTTGGTCATCCGGATGATGGGCAGATGCAGGGCGGACTGCGCCCGCACCGTGCCCCCGCTTTCGTTCTCTCCGATGGCGGCAGCCGTGTCCCGGGAAGAAAGGGCGCTCCGGAGCACGCCCTCTTCAATCAGCGTGTAGCGCCGGGCGGGGATCCCCTCGTCGTCATACCCGAAGCTGCCCAGGGCATGGGGGTGGGTGGCATCGGCCACCACGTGCATGAGGGGAGAACCGTATCGCAGACGGCCGAAATCCTCCAGTTCCACCCAGGAGGTGCCGGCATAGGAAGCCTCATATCCCAGAATCCGGTCCAGCTCCAGGGCATGGCCCACGGACTCGTGAACCTGAAGGGCCATCTGGTCGGAGGCGATCACCACCGTGGCCTCTTCTGCCGGCAGAGGGCGGGCATGGAGCAGCCGCTCCAGCTCCTCCACCACCCGGGGGGCTTCCTCCACGAGACGAAAACGCGTCAGCCACTCCAGCCCCCCGAGAGCCCAGTTCCCTCCGTGGCTGCTGGGGAAAGACCGCACCTGGAAGTCTCCGTCCCTGTCCAGGGCCGCAACGCTGTAGCCCACCCCGATTTTCGGAATGTGCTGTTCAATCAGGCTCCCCCAGGTGGAGGCAAAAATCTTGTGCTGCCGGATGCTGGAGAGAAAGATCTCCCGACGCACCACGAAAGGAGCCATGAGCTCCCGGTCCAGCCGGGCCAGGCGTTCCAGCTTTTCCTCAAGGGGGATCCGGAACGGGTCCTCTTTCGCCTCCACTTCCCAGGTGGCTTTCACGACGGGGGCGGGGGTAAGGTCATAGCCCCACACCCGGACGCCGGCGTTGGCCCGGGCCTGGATGCGGGCCCGCTCCACCACCCGCGGGATCTCGTCCACCTGAAGGCGGGTGGAGGCGGCAAAGCCCCACGCGCCTTTCACAAACACCCGGACGTTCCACGCCTCCTCGCTGTGGCGCTGGATCCGGTGAACAATGCCGTTTTCCATCAGGAGGTGCTCTTCGTCCAGGCGTTCCACCCGCACATCGCCCGTGAGGCCCCGCCGCCTCAATTCATCCACCACCAGAAGGGCGAAGTTTTTATGCAAGGCCCTGCTCCGCCAGGAAGGCGTCCACCGCCTTCTGAAGCTCCTTCACATGCTCGCCGTTCTTCCGGAGGGCCGCAAGCTCCTCGTCCGTGAGGGGCAGTTCCAGAACCTTTTCCACCCCGTTTTTCCCGAGGATGACAGGCACCCCCACGAACACGTCGGAGAGGCCGTATTCTCCCTGGAGATACACCGAAGAGGGAATCACCTTCTTCATGTCCTGGAGGATGGCCTCGGCCATCAGGGCTGCGGCTGAACCGGGGGCGTAATAGGCGGAACCCGTCTTGAGGAGCTTCACGATTTCCCCTCCCCCCTTGCGGGTCCGTTCCACAATGGCGTCCAGACGCTCTTTCGGGATGAGTTCGGTCACGGGGATCCCCGCCACGGAAGCATAGCGGAGCACGGGGACCATCATGTCTCCATGGCTTCCCAGCACCATGGCGTGCACGTCCGAGGGGGAAACACCCAGTTCCATGGCGATGAAGGTGGCGAACCGGGTGGAGTCCAGCATCCCGGCCATGCCCAT
>WFYF01000240.1 GCA_015490255.1 Caldifarciminota bacterium | reverse complement strand
GGGACCACGCTACACAGCCCTGAAGACCTTTCCTCTCCGCTCGTGAAGGACGTGTACCTCGCGTGGGCCCGGGAGGTGCTGGAGACCGAGCGGGCCGGGCTGGTACGGCTGGAAGAACTGTTAGACGGCCGTTTCGTCCAGGCAGTGGAGGTACTCGCCCGCTGTACCGGCCGGGTGATCCTGACCGGCGTGGGCAAGTCCGGGATCGTGGCCAAGAAAATCGCCGCCACCCTTACCAGCACAGGCACACCGGCCTTCTTCCTGCACCCCACCGAATCCCTCCACGGGGACCTGGGCATTGTCCACCCCGACGACGTGGTGATCGCCATCTCCAAAAGTGGCCAGTCCGACGAGTTCCAGCTCCTCATCCCCCTCCTCAAACGTTTCGGCCTTCCCGTGATTGCCATCACGGCCAACCCTGAAAGCGACCTGGCCCGGAACGCCGACGTGGTGCTCCTGATCCCCGGGGATCAGGAGGCCATGTTGGGCAACCTGGTGCCCACGGTCTCCACCACCGTGACCATGGCGCTGGGAGACGCCCTGGCCTATGTGCTCATGCGCTTGAAAGGTTTCACGGTGGAGGATTTCGCCGCCCTCCATCCCGGCGGGGCTATCGGCAAGCGGATCTGGCTGCGGGTGCGGGATCTCATGCTCACCGGGGAAGAACACGTCCCGGTGGTGCCCCGCCACGCCCCCATGCGGGACGTGATCCTGGAGATGACCTCCAAACGGGGTATCACCAGCGTGGTGGATGCATCCGGCCGCCTCGTCGGTGTGTTTACGGATGGAGATCTTCGCCGGCTTCTGGAGCGAACGCCCGAGATTTTCGCCTTCCGGGCGGAGGATGTGATGAACCCCAATCCCAAAACCGCCCGTCCGGACGAACTGGCCGCTCAGGCCGCCCAGCGGATGGCCCAGCACGGGATCAACGCCCTGATCGTGGTGGACGAAGACCACCGTCCCATCGGCATCCTCCACCTCCACGACCTCATGCGGGCTCGGGTGATCTGACATGACCACCACCAACCGGAAAATCGCCCATCTCTTGGAGGAGCTGGCCGACGCCCTGGAAATCCTGGGGGAAAACCCCTTCAAGGTGAACGCCTATCGCAAAGCCTCCCGGGTGCTCCAGGACCTTCCTGACGACGTGGGCGAAATCTATGCCCGGGAGGGGCCTGCAGGTCTGGAGAAAATCCCCGGCATCGGCAAACGGATTGCGTCCAAAATCGCGCAGTATCTTTCCGAGGGCAAAATCCGGAAACATGAAGAGGTGATGGCGCAGATCCCGCCCGGCCTTCTGGATCTCCTGGACATCCCCGGTCTGGGTCCCCGGACCATCCACCTGCTGTGGAAAGAACTGGACGTGGTGGACCTGGAAACCCTCAAGAAGGCTCTGGACTCGGGCAAAGTGGAACGGCTGCCCGGGATGGGTCCCAAAAAGGTCCAGAACATCCGCAAGGGCATGGATCTCCTCACGCGTCTGCGGGAGCGGATTCCCCTGGGGCTGGTGTATCCCCTGGTGATGCGGGTGGTGGAGGCCCTGAAGGACCATCCCGAGGTGCTCCAGCTCTCCCCGGCGGGCTCCTTCCGCCGGATGAAGGAAAGCGTGGGCGATGTGGATATTCTTGCGGCCAGCGCCCGGGGACGGGAGGTGGTGGAGGCTTTCACGTCCCTTTCCGGCGTGGAACGGGTGCTGGCGGCCGGCGATACCAAGGGTTCGGTGATTCTGGAAGACTTCCAGATTGACCTCCGGGTGGTGCCTCCGGAATCCTGGGGGGCGGCGCTCCAGTATTTCACAGGTTCCAAAGACCACAACGTCCACCTGCGGGGCCTGGCACGGGAGCGGGGGTTGAAGATTTCCGAATACGGCGTGTTCCGGGGAAACGAGCGGATTGCCGGCGCCACGGAGGAGGAGGTGTATGAAGCCCTGGGCATGCCCTGGATTCCCCCCGAACTCCGGGAAGACCGGGGAGAGATTGAAGCCGCCCTGGAGGGCCGGCTGCCGCGCCTTCTGGGTTATGACGAAATCCACGGCGACCTTCATGTCCACTCCCGCTATTCGGACGGGAACTCCACCCTGGAGGAGATCGCGGAGGAAGGCCGAAAGCTGGGCTATGCCTATGTGGCGGTGTGCGATCATTCGCAGTCGGTGAAATACGCCCGGGGCCTGGAAATTGACCGGCTGGAGCAGAAAATCCGGGAAATTCAGGCCCTGAACGCGCGCCTGGAGGGCATCCGTCTCCTCGCGGGGACGGAGGTGGATATTCTGCCGGACGGACGCCTGGACTATCCCGACGAGGTGCTGGCCCGGCTGGACTATGTGGTGGCCTCCATCCACCAGTGGCGCAAAGACGAGGACGTCACCCCCCGGATTCTGAAGGCCCTGGAC
>WFYF01000239.1 GCA_015490255.1 Caldifarciminota bacterium | reverse complement strand
TCCTGGGTCTGGGGGCGCTGGTGAGTCTGTGGACGGGAGGATAGCATGGACACTCTGATGCTGATTCTGGCAGGCATGGTGACGGTGGGATTCTGGACATTTCTGCTCGTTCAGTTTCTTGTTGAGCGGGTTATTGGCAAGGGAGAGCCTGCGGGCAACATCCTGTTTTTCAAGACCACCCGTCAGATCGGCCTTTTCCGCACGGCCCTCTATATTCTTTTCCCCCTCTGGGGGATCTATGCCGGGCGGATCAGCATTGTGAACCAGATTATTCTGGCTCTGTTTGGTTTCATTGCCGCCCATTTTCTGGGGCTCTGGATCTTGAAGAAACTCCGGGAGAGGTGGCTTGAGAAGTTTGACGACCAGCTGGAGGAGGCTTCCCGCCTGATTGCCAACTCCCTGCGGGCCGGGCTGGGGTTCATGCAGGCCATGGAGTTCGTGTCGCAGGAGATGCCCTCTCCCCTGCGGGACAAATTTTCCGACGTGATCACCAACGTCCGTCTGGGGATGCCTGTCAAGGACGCCATGGTGGAGCTGGAAAAGAGCGTGCCGGAGAGTGAAGAGCTCAAAAACTTCACCACAGCGGTGGTCATTCAGCTCCAGACGGGCGGGTCCCTCGCCGAGGTGATGGACCAGGTGGCCAAGACCATCGCCACCCGGCGGCGTCTGCGCCGGAGGATCCAGTCCCTCACGGCGGAAGGCCGCCTTTCCGCCATGGTGATCGTGGCCCTGCCCTTTTTCATGGCCTTCATGATGAACCTGATGGACAAGGAGTATATGCGCCCCATGTTTGAGCACTGGTCTGGTCTGCTGGTGTGGGGCGTGATCATCGGGCTGGACGCCCTCGCCTGGTGGATCATCTCCAAAATCGTGAACATTGAGGTGTGATGATGGTGCTGCTCATCGTGTTGCTTGCCATGATTGCCGCGTTTGTCTGGGGGTATTTCCTGATTTCCATGGTGCCCCAGAAGGAAGAGGTTGCGGTACGGCGGCGTCTGGAGCGCCTCCGGATGCGGCGGGCCCTCCGGAGTGAGGAGGCCATGTCCATCCAGGCCGAATCCATTGCGGATCGCATCGGGTTCTGGATCTACCAGGGCACGTGGCCCCTTCTCTCCCGGCTCCTTCCTGCGGGTTATATGGATTTCCTGCGAACCAAGCTGGCCCAGGCGGGACGATATGACCTCACCATCGGCCAGCTTTTTGCCCAGAAGCTTGGAGCAGCTGTGCTTTTTGCCCTTCTGGTGGGTGCGGCTGCCTGGTTGATTTTTGAGGCCACACCCCGGGGTATCCTCGTTGCGGGGATTCTGGGGCTGGCCCTGGGGTTCTTTCTCATGGATCTCCAGATCATCAGCATGGCCGGTCGGCGCCGCACCCTCATTGAGCGGCAGCTGCCCGACTTTCTGGACCAGCTGATTGTCACCATCCAGGCAGGCCTGGCTCCCAACGCGGCCATCCAGTTCACCACAAAGCGTTTCCGGGCGGGGCCTCTCCGGGAGGAGTTTGAAATCGCCCTCCAGGAGATTATGCTGGGAGCGCCCCGGATTGAGGCGCTGCAGCGCCTCGCCCAGCGTACCCAGCAGGAGGACATCCGCCGTCTTGTGATGATGCTGGCTTTCGGGGAACGGCTGGGCATTCCCCTCACCCAGACCCTGTCTGCGGTGGCAGAGGATCTCCGGAACAAGCGGTGGGAAAAGGGGGAGAAACTTGCCCACGAGGCACCGGTGAAAATCGTGTTCCCCACCCTCATTCTGGTGCTGCCCACCATCATCCTGATCATTTTCGCCCCCATGGCCATCAACTATTTCTTGAAGCGGGGGATGTACGGTGGGGGAGGACCCTGAGGGGGGATTTGGACTGACAAACAAGGAGGTTTGCCATGCTGTGGATGGCTTTGCTCGTTGGCTGGCTGGACCTTCCCTCGGCCCAGCGGGTGGGGGAGGATCTGTTCTGGTCCGCGCGGATGGAGGTGAATATCAAGGAACACAACGAAATCCGGAACCTCAAAGCGGTGTATCCCGGCGTGGCCGGGGGGGCCATCGGGGTGATGGGATCCCGGTTTTTTGTTGAGGCAGGGTTCTTCCCGGAGTATCAGGGAGTGTTCACCGCCCTTTATCAGGCTCCCCTTTCCGAGCAAAGCCTGTTCTATGCTGGAATTTATCGTCTCTTTCTGCCTTCCATGGAGTCTGAAGGGACGGAAAACGACACCACCGCCTCAAGCCTCCTCCGCATCCCCTTCGTTCTGGGGGTGTCGGGTTCCCCCGTGCAGGGGTTGACCTTCAACGCGGGGATCGGGACGGGCTTTTTCGGCTATGATTTCTTTGAAAACCGGGTGGGCGTGGGTGGATTTCTGGGGCTTTCGGTGGAGCCTGTACCGGGTGTGGAGGTGTTCTATGAAGGAGCCTGGCCGGGCTTCAAGTTCTATGGCAAACGGAATCTGGGCGTGAGCGTGGGACTCCCCGCCCAGGGACTTCGTCTCCGGATGGGCTGGCGGTATGTGGATTACACCACCCGGCAGATCACCGGCGACCACATCTTTGTTTCGCTGGGGTATTCCGGGCGTATCGCCCGGGAAAAGGCCGTTCGGGAGGAGGCGCCCAGGAAACCTGCGGCTCCGGAGCAGGTGGTGATCGCAGGGGTGGTGAGCGATGCGGCCACGGGCCAGCCGGTGGCCGGAGCCATTGTGTATAAGAAGGGAGCCCGGCGGGGGGTGCGCACGGACCGGTATGGCCGGTATGTCCTCCGTTTCCCCCCAGGGGAATACACCATCGTGGTGCAGGCCTATCCCCGGTATCTCACCCAGGAGATCCCCGTCACCCTCACGACCGACAAGTCTCGCGTGACCCTGAACGTTCAGCTCAAGGTGAATCCGGTGTACCTCCAGTATCAGGCCAAGATCCGGGAAGCGGAACAGGCCCAGTCCGAGGGGGACCTCCGGGCGGCCCTCCTTGCGTATGAGGAGGCGCTGAAGCTCTTTCCCAAGGGGTCAGAAGCCCTTGCAGGGCGGGACGCGGTGCAGCTGGAGATTCAGAAGAAAATCAAAACCCTGAAGGTTCAGGCTCAGGCGGCTGAACGGGCCCGTAACCTGCGCCGGGCCCTCAACCTCTGGGAGCAGGTGCTGGCACTGGATCCGGAGGACGAAGAGGCCCAGGCGGGCCGGGCCCGGGTTCGTCGGGCCATGGCCTCCCGGACCCGGACCCCC
>WFYF01000238.1 GCA_015490255.1 Caldifarciminota bacterium | reverse complement strand
CTTCCCCACCGCATAGCCCTGTTCCTCCACGATGGCTTTGAGCTTCAGCCCCGGATTGAACTTGACAGCATAGGCGGTGCACAGCTCTACCACCTCCACCACGGAAAATCCATCCCGGGTCACCGCTTCCCGGAGCACTTCGGAATAGTCTCCGAGACCCACCACCCGATAGACCAGGGAAGCTCCGGCCGTGGCAAGCAGCTCCGCCAGGCGATAACCGGGCTCTTCTTTTCCCTGCGGGGTGGTCCGGGTGTGGAACCCCTCCGGGGTGAGACCGCTCGGCTGTCCTCCCGTCATCCCATAGAGAAAGTTGTTGTGGATGATCACCGTCATGGGCACGTTCCGGTTGGCGGCCTCCACCAGGTGGTTCACCCCGAGGGTGGCTCCGCCGTCCCCGATCATCGCGATCACCTTTTTGTCCGGATTTTCAAGCGCCATGGCGATGGCCTCCCCCAGGGCGACGGAACGTCCGTGAAGCCCGTGGACCGTGTGGGTGTTGAGGTCCTTGTCAATGATCCCGTGGCAGCCGATGTCCGTCACCACGATCACATCCAGCGGCGACAGTCCGGGAATCCCCTGGAGGGCCTTCTCCAGGTTGAAGCCGACGTGATGATGCCCGCAGCCCCTGCAGAAAGGCAGGGCCCGGGTTTTCAGAAACCGCAGTTCTTCCACCCTCATGCGGCGACCTCCCCGGCGATCTCGGCAGGGGACAGCAATCCCCCGATCCGGTGAATGCCCACCAGGTTCAGCCCCCGGAACGCCGCCGCCAGAAGTTCCTGGAACTGCCCGGTCAGGTTTTCTTCCGCCACAAACACCCGCTCATACCGGGACAGGATCTCGCCATACACCGGCGGCACCGGCAGGAGGGTCTGGGGGATGAAGAGGGAAACCGGGTGCCCCCGGGAGATCAGGAGATCCCGGGCTTCCCGGGCGGCCTCGGCCGTCACCCCCCAGGCCACCAGCACATCCCGGGCCTCCGGATGGGGCTCATACACATACCGGGTGTAGGCGGGCAGGTGATGGAGGAGTTTCTCATACAGCCTCCGGGTGTTGGCCATCGCCTCCGGAGAACTGTGCTGGAGAATCCCCTCCTCGTTGTGGGTGGAAGCGGTGAGACGGACCTGATGGCGGTCGTCTCCCACCGGCAGGAAGGGCGGGACAAGTTCCGACGTGCGGGCGTAGGGACGGTAGGGTTCCTCGCCTGTATAGAACGCACGTTCCACGGGCTGGATGTCCGGGAGCTGGTCCAGGTCAAAGGCCTTCTCGGTCATCACCATTTCCTTGGAAGTGAGGAGCACCACGGGGCTGCGGAGCCGCACCGCCGTGTGAAGGGCCAGGCCGGCCAGGGTATAGGCGGAAAGAAAATCCGAAGGGGCTAGGGTCGGGAGAGGGAATCCGCCCGAAATCACCCCCCGCAGGGCCAGGAGATCCCCCTGGGCCCCCAGGGTGGCCGTTCCGGTGGACGGCCCCATCCGCTGGGCAAGGACAATCACCATGGGGAGTTCCATCATGAAGGCCATCCCCAGAGATTCCACCATGAGGGCGAATCCCGGAAAGGCCGTGGCCGTCACGGGGAGCAGGCCGACCGCCGAAAACCCCGACATCCACTGCAGGGTGGTGATCTCATCGGGGGCGGCCAGGGCCCGGGGGAACCGCTCGGTGGCATAGGCATAGATCCAGTTGGCAGGGGTGATGGGATAGCCCACATAGATGTCTGCTCCCGCCCGAACCAGCCCCTCCACCATCAACCTTGATGCGTCCACAAGAACACGTGCCATGGCTCTTCTCCCTGTGAAGGATCCCGTCAGGGCTGCACCAGACGGGTGCTGTATAACCCGGTTGTGTCCCGCGTCTGGAGCAGCGCCATCCAGGTCTTTTTCAGACGATCGGGGGCCACCAGGGTGCCCAGATACAGGACGGGAAGGGGCCAGGTCTCCGGAGGGGTGACCTGGCGCAAGCTGTCCAGAAACACCCAGGCCTTTTCGGGTTTTTCAAAGTCAAAGGCCCAGATCTGGGCCTGACGGACCCACAGGGTGTCCCGCGGGAGGGTGGAATCCTCCATAGCCTTTTCCAGCCGTCCCAGCCCCGCGAGCCACCGGCGGGCCTTTTGCTTCAGACTCTCCTGAGGACCATCCAGCACCTTGGTCAGCCAGGTCCGGGCATCCCGATAGGCCCCGGTCATCAGGCTTCGTTCTCCCAGAAGCAGGGCGGCTTTCTGTCCCTCTTCGGTCCGTTTCAGGGCAAGCCCCTGATAGAGTTTCAGCGCCCCGGCGGAATCGCCCACCGCTTCCAGCAGCCGGGCTTTTCGCCAGGCCACGGCAGGCCACAACGTGTCCCGATCGTCCACCCCCATGTTCTCCAGGACACTCAGGGCCCGGGCGGGGTCACCCCGGCTGGCCAGAAGGTCCACAAACCGGAGGGTGGCCAGGCGTTCCCGGCTTGTCCTGGCATACTCCTTCCGGAAAATCTCAAGGAGCGTCTCCGCCTGATCAAAAAAACCGCCCTGGATGGCCATATCAATCCCCTCCAGAAAAAGGTCCACCGAAATTGCATCCGGGAACTCCCGTCCCAGGGCGACCAGGGCGTTCAGGAACCCCAGGGTATCTCCCTCTTCCCGTGCGGCGAGGAGCATCAGGCGCCGAGCATATCTCCGGCTGGTCTCGTCCCTGAAGTCCAGAGTATCCAGAATTTCCCGGGCCACCTCGGGACTCCCTTCCAGCAGGGCCGCCTCCGCCAGTCCCAGGAGGGCCTTTTCCCGGAGGGGGCTGTCCGGGAACACCCCGAGGAGCTCCCGGAAGCGCCGGCGAGAACGATCGTAATCCCCCAGGCGGAGATAGGAAACCCCGAGCATATACAGGGCATCGTCCACATAAGGTGTGTTGGGGAAATACCGGATCACCACCACGCACTTTTCAATCACCTTGTTGTAT
>WFYF01000237.1 GCA_015490255.1 Caldifarciminota bacterium | reverse complement strand
CCACCAGACCGGCTGGCCATACCGGAGCATCACCAGGGAACGCCCCGCGTCCATCCGCACCGACTGGAGCACGGCTTCCGGACGGGTCCGGGCAAAGGTGGTCTCCGGCCAGAAGTCGCCCACCTCAAAAACGTAGGGCACGGCAAAACTCTCCCAGGGCGTGGGAAGGAAAAGGGCCTTCTGAACCGGACCGTAGGGAAAGTTGAGAACCTCACAGCTCAGACACAGCAGACTGCCGAGCGAAAAACCCAGCACTGCGGCACCTCAGAATCGGGTGAAGCCGAACACAAAGTGGGTCATCATCCGCCGCCCCTGCCCGGGCAAAGGTGTGAGGGGCCAGGCCAGATCCAGTCCGATCACCCCCAGCATGGGCATCTCAAACCGTGCGCCGATGCCCACCGACCTGCGCAAGAGCAACGTGTTCTCGCTCCGTGCGGCATCGGCGAAATCCTGAAAGCTCAGCCAGGTGTTGCCCCCCTCCAGAAAGGTGAGGGCATAAAACTGCTCGTTCAGCCGCAGGCGGAGTTCGGCGGTGAGGACCAGAAACATCCGTCCGCCGTTGATGTCCCGTCCCACGGCACGATAGCTGTATCCCCGCAGGGCATAGAAGGTGGACACATCCCCCAGGAAAAACCGCTCATAGAAGGGAAGATCTTCGGCTTTGTCCAGACCCCAGGCATAGCCTCCCCGACCCAGGATGGCAAGGAGCAGATAGGCGTTGTTCGTGCGATCAATCTGCCACAGGGGAACATACGTCCCCGCTTCGGCTTCTTCTTTGTAGTAATGCAGATCTCCTTGAAGAACCCATCCCGTCAGGGTGGTGGTGGTGGAAATCCGGGTTCCCCGGAAGGCGTTGAACCGGCGGTTCCGGGAGTCCCAGGTGAACGTAAAGGAAAAGGCGGAGGACAGGCGCGGTCTGGCCAGGAGGTCCTGCACCCCTGGAAGGTTTTGAAACTCGGGGATGATATAGAGAAGATGGACCCGCTCCAGACTGTATTTGAGGCTGATGCTCCAGAAGCTCCGCAGGGCCCGCCACCCTTTCGTGACGCTCCCTCCCACCCGTTCATCCCGATAGTCCAGCGTATAGAAGTTCTGGAGATAATACAGGCTTCCCCCGATGGATTCGGGGTTACCCCGCCACCAGGGATCCAGGAAGGAAAACTGGAAGGTTTTATACTGCCCGCCGTAGTTCACCTGGGCCGACACCGTCTGGCCCCGTCCCAGGAAGTTGGGCTCCTGGACCTGGAGATACACCGAGGCGCCATAGACGGGAGAATAGCTCGCCCCTGCCCCGATCTGACCGGTGGGTTTTTCCTCCACCTGAATGGCCAGGTCCACCCAGGTGGAGTCCTCTGCCGGCTGGAACGTGGGGTTGACGTTCTGGAAAAAGTTGGTGAAATACAGGTTACGCAGGCTCCGGATCAGACGGGTACGGGAGAAATATTCCCCGGGATAGATCAGGAGTTCCCGCCGGATCACCCGGTCAAAGGTTTTGGTGTTGCCCAGTATATCAATCCGGCGTACCCGCACCCGCACCCCCTTCCGCAACCGGATCTGAAGAACGATCACACTGTCGTCCACCACGTTTTCCACGGGCAGAACCTGGGCATAGAGATATCCGGAATCCGCCATCAACCCCTGAAGATCCATCAGGGTGTTGCGGAGTTTTTCGGTGGAAAAGGGCTCTCCCTCCCGGAACCGCACCAGCCGCCGGAGGACACCTTCCGGAATCTCAAAATCCCCTTCCACCGTGTAGGGACCGAAAACATAGCGCTTTCCTTCATGAATAAAAAGTTCAAGAGCCACAGTGCCATTTTCCCTCACCACCCGGGTGGACTCCACCCGGGCCTGGGGATAGCCATGGTTGTGATAAAACGCTTCAATCCGCTCGGGGTCTTCCGCCCACTTCTCCTCGTTGAAATATCCCCAGCGCAGCCAGTTCCGGGGCTTGTTCTGCATCACCTTCAGGAGGCGGGATGCCGGGAAGGCACGGTTGCCGTGGAAGGTCACCCGGGTGATGTAGGGCCGATCCCCCTTGTGAATCCGGAAGCGGAGGGAGACTTCTCCCGTGGCGGGCGTGTCCACCGCCACCGCCACCCGCACCCCCACATAGCCTTTGGACCGATAGAGCCTCCGGAGGCTGTCCCGCAGCAGGGCCACCCGCCAGGAAGGGACGCGCATGCCCGCATAGAGTTTCAGGGTGTCCCGAAGATCCTTCCGGGTGAAGGGCTGATCGCCCTTGACAAAAAGGGCTCCAATGTGTGCAGCCTCCGGCCGATCCTCAAACACAAAGGTGGCCGAACGGAGCCGGGGTGCCTCCACCACCCGGAGAATCCAGGAATCTCCTTCGCGGAAAACGGCCACATCTTCCAGAATTCCCCGCTGAATGGCTTCCTTCAGCGTGGAGCGAAGTTCCACAAAGGAGGGGGTGGCGCTTCCCTCCAGCCCCATGGTGGACAGCAGCAACGAAGGAGGGGACACAAACTGCCCCTCCAGCCGTACCGCCCCCATCAGGATGAAAAACGCCTCTGCAAGCATGTTTCAGACCACTTGTCTGAGAAAACAGGTCCGCCCGGGGAGTTCAGGACGACATACCCACGGGCCTTGGAGGCTTCACCTGGAAGTCCAGCCCTTCCCCATCATCCCGAACCACCACCTCCACCACGTCACCCTCTTTCACCTTCCCGGCCAGAATGGCCTCCGAAAGAGGCTCCTCCACGAACTTCCGCACTGCCCGGCGGAGGGGCCGGGCGCCATATTCCACAGAATAGCCCTGCTCAGCGAGGAAATTCCGGGCCCCCTCCGACAGAATCAGCTGGATGCGCCGGTCTTTCAGGCGTTCGGCAAGCTCGTTCACAAAGATATCCACAATCCGCACGAGATGCTCTTTCTCCAGCGGCCGGAACACGATCACCTCGTCCACCCGGTTGATGAACTCCGGCGGCACGGTCTTTTTGAGCTCTTCTAACAGAAACTGGCGCATGTCGGCGTAATCCGGACCTTCCCCTTTCGGTGTGCCAAACCCCATAACTTTGCGGGCCTTGAGCTCCCGCACCCCGATGTTGGAGGTGAAGATGATCACCGTGTTCCGGAAACTCACCGTCCGCCCCAGGCTGTCCGTGAGGTGGCCCTCCTCCATCACCTGAAGAAGCAGGTTGAACACATCGGGGTGGGCTTTCTCCAGCTCGTCAAACAGCACCACGGAATAGGGACGGCGGCGCACCGCCTCGGTAAGCTGGCCGCCTTCTTCATACCCCACATAGCCTGGAGGGGCACCCACCAGACGGGAAACGCTGAACCGCTCCATATATTCCGACATATCAATCTCAATCAAGGCATCCCGATCTCCGAAAAGAAACTCCGCCAGAGCCTTGGCCGTCTCGGTTTTGCCCACGCCGGTGGGCCCCAGGAAGATGAAGGTTCCGATGGGACGGCGGGGGTCCTTGATGCCCGCACGGCTCCTGCGGATGGCTTTTGCCAGAGCCTGGATGGCTTCTTCCTGCCCGACCACCCGTTTCTGAAGTTCCTCCTCCATCCGCAGCAGACGCTCCTGCTCACTCTGGGAGAGCTGGGACACCGGGATGCCCGTCCAGACCGAGACCACCTGGGAAATTTCCTCCCGGGTGATCCGGCGTTTTTCGGGAAGGTCCATCTGGGCCCGGAGTTCGGCGATTTTCTGTTCCAGGGCTTTCTCCCGATCCCGCAGGCGGGCCGCCCGCTCAAATTGCTGGCGGTCAATGGCCTGCTCCTTCTCCAGCCGAACCTCCATGAGCTCCTTCTCCAGCCCCACCAGTTCTGGATCCTCCTCCAGCGTCAGCTGGGATCGGGCCCCGGCCTCATCCAGAAGGTCAATGGCCTTGTCGGGAAGGTGCCGTTCGGTGATATAGCGGTCCGCGAGATACGCTGCCGCCTCAATGGCCTCTTCGGTGTATTCCACGTTGTGAAAGGTCTCGTATTTTTCCTTGAGTCCCCGGAGGATTTCAATGGTCTCCTCCACCGTGGGAGGCTCCACCAGAACCATCTGAAACCGGCGCTCCAGGGCACCGTCTTTTTCAATATATTTGCGATATTCCTCCAGGGTGGTGGCGCCGATCACCTGGATCTGTCCCCGGGCCAGGGCGGGTTTCAGGATGTTGGACGCATCAATGGCGCCTTCTGCCGCACCCGCCCCCACCACGGTGTGAAGCTCGTCAATGAACAGGATCACGTCCGGCGCCTGGATGGCTTCGGTGATGATGGCCTTCAGACGCTCCTCAAACTGTCCGCGGTATTTTGTGCCGGCCACCACCGAGGCCATGTCCAGCGCGAGAATCCGCTTGCGCCGGAGGGCCTCCGGCACTTCCCCGGCCACGATGCGCTGGGCGAGCCCCTCCACGATGGCGGTCTTCCCCACCCCCGGCTCACCCACCAGCACCGGATTGTTCTTCTTCCGCCGCAGCAGAATCTGGATCACCCGCTCAATCTCCCGCTCCCGGCCGATCACGGGATCCAGCTTGCCCTGCCTGGCGAGTTCCGTAAGGTCGGTGGAAAACGCCTCAATGGTTTTGGTGCGGGCCTGGGGTTTGCGGTCTTCCTCGCCGGAGGCGCGCCCCAGGGTTTTCAGAATCTCCACCCGCACCACCTCCAGGTCCACCCCCATCCGGACCAGGATCCGGGCGGCCAGACCGCGGTTTTCCCGAAGAATTCCCAGAAGCAGGTGTTCCGTGCCGATGAAGTTGTGGCCGAGTTTCCGCGCCTCGTCAAAGGCGAAGTTGATGGCCCGGCGGGCGCTGGCGTTCAGAGGGATTTCCCCCAGCGTGATGGCCGTGTGTCCCGGCGGCGCGGCTTCTTCCACCGCCCGTCGCAGGTCCTCCAGGTCCAGTCCAAGACTGGTGAGCACCGTGGCCGCCACACCTTCCCCCACCCGCGCAAGACCGAGCAGGATGTGCTCGGTCCCGATATAGTTGTGCATCAGACGGATGGCCTCCTCCCGTGCCAGGGAGAGGACCTTCTTCGCCCGTTCCGTGAACCTGTCGTTGATAAACATCCCCTCTCACCCCCCAGAAGCCTTTCCAAGGCCCCTGGCCATGCTTCGCAACGTCCGGCCCTCCTGGGTGAACAGGATGGTCCGGCCGTGTTCTTTTTCCATCTGATCCAGAAGCTCCACGGCCCGCTGGTATCTCCCCGCGGCAAAGCTCACCTCCGCCTGCCGGAAGAGATACAGGGCTTTCAGCGCCTCAAGGGGCGCCAGATCCCGGGCCCGGGCAAAGGCCTCCAGCGCGCCGTCCCAGTCTCCCCGGGCCGCCAGAATGGTCCCCAGATGACCTTCGGCCTCCGCCCGGAGCACTGGATCCTGAAGGTTGCTCTGGAGCACCGCCCGGAAGGCCTGTTCCGCCTCGTCCAGATTCCCCTGCTGGAGACGGAGATAACCCAGGTAATACCGCGCCCGATGAGCCTCCACCGTTCCGGGATGGCGTGCGATCACGTCCTGGAGCAGGCTGTCTGCGGTGTTCATCCCCTGCGGGTTGCTCAGCATGGTCATCGCCTGAAGAAGGGTCAGTTCCGCTTCTGGTGCCCGGCGGGGTTTCTGGCTTTCGCGGTAGACCGCGTATCCCACAAGAAGCACCACAACCGCCACGCCGGTCCACACGGCCCGGCGCACACGCTCATCCTTCCACAGTTCCAGCAGCATCTCCCAGTTCATGGCATGTCAATTATACCTTACCCGGGGGAACCTGTCAACGCACGCCGGGCCAGAAGACAGGCCCCGCCCGCGGCCGCAGCATGGAAAAACACGATGGAAAACCAATTCCCAGAAGAACCAGAGGCGGGCCCGGGGGAAATCCCCCAGCCCAAACCTCTCCTCCGGGGGTTGCAGAAGCACCAAAAACCATGCACGCCTGGACATACGATACCTCGTACACGGGGGCTGGAGTTTCAGGGCTCCATTTGCAAAACGACCGGGGAGTTTGCAAAATGCAAAAATAACCGGGATAAACGGGGCTTCAGGGGTGGTCCCTCGGTCTGGCAATCGTTTTGCAAGCAATCTCTCCGGGTGTGAAACAGGAGGATGGGGCATGAAGAGGATCCTGTTGCTGGTGCTGGTTGCGGGGCAGGTTCGGGCGTATGGTCTGGAGGAACTCCCGGGATGGCCTTTTGAGGCGAGCACCTTCACCCGTGCGGTGGATACGCTGCGGGGACTGGTGTTTGCGGGCTTTGGGGGCGGTGTGGTGATCGGCCGGGTGAACCCGGTGGACACGACGTTTGAAGCGATTTCGGACCGGATTCGCGCGGGAGGGCTGGTGGTGGATCTTGCGTATGATCCGGAGACTCAACGGCTTGCACTGGCGGTGGTGCCGGATCGAGTGGAGATCTGGGACGTGGGGGATCCGGTCCTGCCGGTCCGGGAACGGGTTCTGGATGTGGGGCGGTGCTTTGAGAAGGGCCGGCATCCTGTGGAAGGTTCCGGTGGCGTGGCACTGGGGCCCGGTTGGCTGCTTGTGGCCTGCGGTGAACGGGGTCTTCTGGGGATGGAACTGTTGCCCTTCGCTGCTCCCGTGGTGGTGCTCCCGGGGACATTCCGGGACGTGGACCGGTGGGGGGCGGATGGTGTGCTGGTCGCCGGGAATTCGGTGTTTCTCGTGCTGGACGTGACGGACTGGCAGAACCCGGTGATGGTGGGTTCGGCTGGTGTGGGGGGAGCGCGGATCACACCGGGAGAATCCTGGGTGGTGGTGGCCGGTGATTGGCCGAACACAGCATGGGGTCTGGACCTGCGGGATCCGACCCATCCCCGGGTGGCCTGCGACTTTCATGCTGGCTTGGAGGCCCTGGAACCCCGTGCCGTCATGGGGGGCGTATGGGACAATGACACATTCTGGGTGTCCGGGGCCCTGTGGATCCGGGGGTATGTGTGCGAGGACACCGGACGGGTGGTGGTGGAGATCGGGCTTCCTGACAGCGCATACACAGAGGATAAGATGATGCTCCCGGCGGGACAGGGGTTTGTGGTGTTTGAAGCGCCGCAATATCGTTCCTATGGAATTCCTTCGCTCCCCTTTGCGCTGTGGGTGCCGCCGGGCCGGGACACGGTGGTGTGGCTCCCGGGTTATCGTCTGCCGGGATATGCCTTCCGGGTGGACCGGGTGGGCCGGTGGTATGCGCTTGCGGATCAGGCGGGAGGGGTGCGGGTGCTGAAAGAAGAAGGCGGGGAACTGGTGGAGGTGC
Source organism: Caldifarciminota bacterium (assembly GCA_015490255.1). Lineage (GTDB taxonomy): Bacteria > Hydrothermota > Hydrothermia > S141-80 > S141-80 > S141-80. The sequence continues at coordinate 1,038 of WFYF01000237.1, read as the reverse complement.
CCACGGCGGATGTGTATCCGGTGGACGAGGTGGTCTGGGTGGATTCCACGCTGTTGCTGGCCTCATCGGCCTGGGCCCTTCAGAAAACCTGGGTTCTGCAGTGGAACGGCCAGCGATTTGAGGTGGTGAGCACCCTCCCGCGACCGTGTCAGTGGATGGTGGCGGTGGGCGATGGCCAGCACGTGGTCTGTGCCTCCAACGTTAATGGAAATTATCCGGTCGGAAATTACCTCCTCATCAATCTCCAGAACCCTCTCCAGCCCGTCCCCGGCATTGTGGACAGCCTGACAGGCATGCTCATCGGGGACATGAAAATCCTGCTTCTTGACACAACCCGGTGGGTTTATACAGCAGCGCTCCGGTTCGATCCCTTCGACATGACATCCACGTGGGAGCTTTTGCCCACCTGGACAGGGCAAGACGGCGCGTTCACATTTGGCAACGCCTGGTTTATTACGGGAACCGACTTCGGTTACTATACCGCTGTGGTTCAGAAGCTGGATGAGGAGGGCATTCCAGGACAGTGGATAGGCCAGGTGACCCCGCCCCCACCGGCCTACGGATACATTCTCCCCTGGGATATGGAGCTGATGGGATCGCTGCTGTTCCTTCCCTGCGGCAGCGCTTCGTTTGGAGACTGGACGCTGTGTGCGTATGATCTTTCGGGAATGCCGGACCCGCCGCTCGTGATGGAGAAAGGCATCGGGGATTACTTTATGGATCTGGATGCGTACGGGGACACCCTGCTCCTTGCGGGGGTGGGGCTTCGCCGGTTCCGGGTGACGGGCCTTTCGGTGGGTGAGGGATCCGGTTTGGTTCGGCCCCGGCTTCGTGTGGCTACCTTCCCCGGAGGGGTCCGTCTGGAAGGGGATCGCCCGGGATTCCGGGTGGAGGTGCTGGATGTTCAGGGCCGGCGGGTGCGGCGGATGGTGGTGCGGGGGGTGCACCGGGTGTTTCTGCCGCGGGGCGTGTATGTGCTGCGGGTGCAAGGGCCCGGCACAGCACGGACGCGAAAGATCCTGATCCCCTGAGTCATCT
>WFYF01000236.1 GCA_015490255.1 Caldifarciminota bacterium | reverse complement strand
GCATGGCTCGGTGAGCACGGAGGGGCGAGGCGGGCTTCCTGCACGATGGTGGGGGTGTTTCACAGCGTGGTGGAAGAAGCAAGACGCGTTGCGATTGTGGGGGAACCGGCAGTTTTTTCCGGGCTTGCGGCGAGCCTTCGTCGCCGTCGCCGGATGTTTCTGGAAGGAGGGTATGAAGATCTCTTTCTCGCCCTTCGGCTGTATATTCTGGACGGCAACGTCGCCCGGGACAGTGCGCTGTACGCCGTGTGGGGCCTGGGGCAGCAGGTGGAGGCAGGAGGTGCGCGAGGGCGCTGCGTGAGCGGGTTTTGCGGGGAGTTCCTCGTTCGGCTGGGGCTGGATCCCCTGAATCTGTACGCTTACGCCTCCGGAGGTTTTCAGACCTACGGCATGCTGGGAGATGTGATGTTCGGTATGCAGGTTGTGGTCAACGGCACAAGCTTTCAGCTGGGTCTCCCTCCGCCCACGGATCTGCCCCATATCCTCCTCACGCCCTGGTCCATTCACGGTTTTGTGAAACTGGTTTCCCCCAGATCGTGAGGAGAACCGTGCTTTCCGGAATCCGGTGGATGGGATTCTTCTTCGTCGGGGTGGTGGGTCTGCTGCTGGTGGGGTGCGGGGTGTGGTGCAGGTGGGAGGAGACAGGCTGGCTGGAGGTGTATGGCCTGGCCTGGGTGGATTCCCGGGTGGCGATGGTGGGCTATCTTTACAGGTCCCTGCGTTGTGGAACCGGGTGGATCAGGGAATCCCGGGATCTCCCGGATCGGAGTGTGGTGTATTTCATGGACCCGGAAAAAATCCATCGGGTGGCGAACCGGTGGGTGGTGACCACGGACAGCGTGTGGGTTCCACCTGTCCCCATCCCTCCGGCGAGCGGCGTCTATCGGGCGCCGGATGGCACATGGTGGCTTGTCTCTCCAGAAGGGCTGATTCATTTTGATTCTGCTTTTCACGAAACCGGTGAACGGATTCCCGGAGGGCGTCTTCTGGCCTTCCGGGGAGATACGATGATATATGTCCGGCGGGAAAACGGAAGTGATCAGGTGGTGCTGCGCATCCCGGGAGCGTCCGACACGGTGCTGTTTTCGGTGGACGGCTTGCTGCGCCGTATCACGATGGGACCAGGTGGCCGGATTTACGGTGCATTCGGGGGGGCGGTGTTCCGCCGGGAAGGAGACAGTTTGCGTTTCTTTGCGGAAGGGTATGACGTGGGGTTTCTCGGGGATACGGTGGTGGTGATCACCGGGCAGGGATGGGTCCTGATGGACACAGGCCTTGCGGTGCTGGACACGGTTCCACCTCCAGAAGAGCGCCGGGAGAGCCGGTTTTCCACCCTGTGCGATGCAGAATCGGAATGGCGATGGGACCTCGGACCCTCGGGGTTTGTGCGGTGCCTGCCCAACGATGCAGGGATTGAGGTTTGCAGGGGAAGTCCTCAGGAGGGCTGGGTGTGTGCGGACAGCATCCATCTTCACGATCTGCCGGTGTATGCACCGCCTCACCCGCCGATGTGAAGTTCCCGGCTTGACGGGGCTCTGGGGGCGGCGTACAATTCGGACAAGGGTTCCGGAGGCGGGGTGCTGAGCAAGGAGGGATGGGATGAAACGCTTTTTCCTGGTTGCCGGCCTTGTGGCGTTCACCGCACTGGAGTGTGCCACCGTAAACGTCACGGCGCCCCCCGGTGCGCAGGTTCGTGTGGCCGCCAAGGGTGCGACCGGGGTGGCGGGCTGCACGCTGTATGGCACCAAGCGGAACATGTATCTCCTCTGGGGTCTCGTGCCGCTGGGGGACAACTCCACCCAGACCATCATGCCCAGGTCGGGTGAGGTGGTGGTCCAGACGCAGATCAACTTGTTTGACGTGGTGCTGAGTGTCCTCGGATACTGGCTCACCCTCTATTTCAACACAGCCAGCGTTTACACCTGTTCGGAGTAACTTTACGGGTTCTGCCCCGCCTTCGGGAACCTTTTTCTCCCCCTCTGCGTCTTTCCCCATGAAGGTCCACAAAACCGGAGGCATAACCATGAAAGCGTTTCCCACCCTGATGGTCTTTCTTCTCCTCCCGGCGGGAGGGATAAGTCAGCCTCTGCGCCCGGGACCGGAGGTGCGCCCTCTCCGGATGCGCGTGATGCGTGATGGACCACGCCCCCATCGGAGCACTGCCCTGCGTACGACCCGGACCCGCTGGATCCGTCGCAGATCCCGCGGTCGCGCCTTCACCCCACCCCGCCTCATCCGGCGGGCCTCCCGCCTGGCGCCGCACCGGGGAAAGACCCTTCGTGAAGTGGAGCGCCGCATCACCCCCCGGTGGATGCGGGCACAGACCGAACTGCGCATTGCCCGGTGGGAACTTGCCCGGGTCCTCCGGGATCCGGAGGCCCCTCCCCAGGCGCTGGAACAGGCCCTGAAGCAAGTCAGGGAACGAGATCAGGAAATCCACGCCCTTCGGGAAGAAACCCTGCTGGAGCTCCGGAAAACCCTGGAGGGGAGTGATTTCTCCCGCCTTTTCACGCCGCGTCAGCGGTGG
>WFYF01000235.1 GCA_015490255.1 Caldifarciminota bacterium | reverse complement strand
CGGGGGTCCCGTTCGTACAGGGCGTCCACCCGCCGGCGGCTTTCTGCCACGGTGAGCCCCTTTTCCACACCGTCCTCCACCCGGAGCATGATGTCCACACAGATGTCGCAATAGGCTCCGTGATCATCATACCCCTTTTCCCCTTTCAGGAAGCAGCTGCGGATGCTGGTGTGTCCCAGCCGGCCGCAACCGCAGTAACAGGGGACAAAGTCAATGGCGGGGTGATCCCGGAGCCGGTCCGCCGCCAGATAGGCCGCATAGGCTCTGGGGTTGGCCCGGGCGGTCACCGGGATGCGGGAAGACTCCCGGCGGGCCACCCAGATCCCCCAGACAATCAGACCGGCAAGAGCCACACCCCAGACCGCCCAGCGCTTCCACGGTTTCCGTCTGGCATACCGGCGCATGGTTTCTCCTCCTTCAGACACGTGTTCAGGTCCTTTGCGACGGAAGGTCCACCTGCTTCCAGAGCAGCTGGGCGTTGATGGCCACCACCACCGTGGACAGGCTCATCAGGAGCGCCCCCACGGCGGGGGAGAGCAGAATGCCCCGGAAGGCCAGCACACCCGCAGCGAGGGGAATGGCCACCAGGTTGTATCCGGTGGCCCACAGAAGGTTTTCCTGCATCTTCCGGTAGGTGGCCCGGGACAGGGCCAGCAGGGCCACCACATCCCGGGGGTCATCCCGCACCAGCACGATGTCCGCGGATTCCACCGCCACATCCGTTCCCGCTCCGATGGCAATCCCCACGTCCGCCTGGACCAGCGCGGGCGCGTCGTTCACCCCATCTCCCACCATGGCCACCGTTCGTCCCTGCTGCTGAACCTCCCTGACCTTTTCCGCCTTCTCATGAGGAAGCACTTCCGCGAAATAGCGATCCAGCCCCAGCTCCCGGGAGACCCAGGCAGCCACCGCCCGGGCATCCCCCGTGAGCATCATCACCTCCAGCCCCATGGCTTTGAGACGCTTCACCGCCTCCCGGGACTCAGGACGGATCCGATCTGCCAGGGCAATGGCTCCCAGGGGACTGTCTTCCTCCAGCAGAAACACCACGGTTTTGCCTTCCTCCATCACCCGCTGCACGTCCGGATGTTCCACCGTTATCCCGCGCTCCCTGAGATAACCGGGACTCACCACCCGGCAGGTCCTGCCCTCCACCTGTCCTTCCACTCCCTTTCCGGGAATGGCGCGAAAGCCTTCCACCTTTGGTACCGATCCGTCAAAACTCTCCACAATCCCCCGGGCAATGGGATGTTCGGAGGAAGATTCCAGCGCCGCCGCGATCCGGAGGATTTCCTCTTCCGGCCGATCGCTCAGAGGAATGACATCGGTGACGCCAAACCGGCCTTCGGTGAGGGTTCCGGTCTTGTCAAACATCACCGCTTTCAGAATCCGTGCCCGCTCAAAGGCCGAACGGTCCCGGATCAGGAGGCCATTGCCCGCTGCCATGGTGGTGCTCACCGCCACCACCAGGGGAACCGCCAGACCCAGGGCGTGGGGACAGGTGATCACCATCACCGTCACCATCCGTTCCATGGCAAAGGCAAAGTCCTTCCCGAGGGCAAGCCACACGCCCAGGGTGAGCAACCCCACCCCGATGGCGATCAGGGTGAGCCAGAAGGCCACCCGGTTGGCAAGATCCTGGGTGCGAGATCGGCTGGCCTGGGCCTGTTTCACCAGTTCAATCACCTGAGCAAGATAGGTGTCTTTCCCGGTTCGCTGCACCTCCACCACCAGCGCCCCTTCGCCGTTGATGGCCCCGCCAATTACTTCGTCCCCCGGTTTCTTTTCCACCGGTCGGGACTCCCCGGTCAGCATGGCCTCGTTCACGCTGGAGCGCCCCTCCACCACCACACCGTCCACCGGAATTCGCTCACCGGGTTTGACCAGCACCCGATCGCCGGGCTGGAGGGCGTGGACCGGGACGTTTTCCACCGACCCATCCGGACGAAGGCGATGGGCCTCTTTGGGGATCAGCGCCGCAAGTTTCTCCAGGGCCCGGGAAGCCCCCAGGACGGATTTCATTTCAATCCAGTGCCCCAGCAGCATCACGTCAATCAGGGTGGCAAGTTCCCAGAAGAAGATTTTCCCGGGGAAACCGAACACCACCGTCGTGCTGTAGGCATAGGCCACGGTGATGGCCAAGGCGATGAGGGTCATCATTCCCGGGGTGCGTTTGAGGAGTTCCCGGCGTGCCCCCACCAGGAAAGGCCAGCCACCGTAAACGTAAACCGCCGAAGCAAAACCCCAGAGGAGAAGCATCCGGCCAGGGAAGTCAAGGGAAAAGCGGAACCAGGACTGAATGGCCGGGGAGAGGAGCAGGATAGGGAGGGTCAGGATCAGGCTGACCCAGAACCGCCGGCGGAACTCCGCCACGTGATGGGCGTGACCATGCTGGTGTCCGTGGTGCTCATGCTTGCCAGACGGCTTGCCCGGAGAGGGATGAGCGTGGCCGGAATGCCCGGCGTGGGGGGGATGTCGGGGGCTCCCCCCGGCCCCGTGTTCCTCATGGCCTGCATGATGCATCATATATCCTCCTGTAAAGACACTCACGGATTCCCCCTCACCGCGATCCAGAATGGCATCCCCTGAACCGGGATGTCCCGGATCACCTCTCGTTTCGCGAGATCCACCACAGCCACCTTCCCCGCAGCCACCGCCACATAGGCGCGGCGGCCTTCGGGGTCACTGCGAACCCCGTGAGGTCCCTGCCCCACTGGAATCCGGGCCGCCACCTGAAAGTCGGGGACCGAAATCACGCTCAGACGATCGGCCCCGATGCCGGTCACCAGGACCCATTTCCCATCCGGCGTGACGTCCACCCCGTGGTGACCCCGGGTGAGGGGAAGGCGAGCCACGATTTTCCACTTCCGGACGTCCACCACGCTCAGGGTATCGTTTTTCGCCCCTGAGACAAACAGAAAGGCTCCGTCCGGCGTGATGTCCAGGTTGTGGGGAGCTCCCGGCACCGGAAAACGGCGGGTGACTTTCCGCTCCGTCCAGTCCACCTCCACCACCTCGTTGTCCCCCTGAACCGTGACGTACAGCCTGTTTCCATCCGGCGAAAACCGGAGGTTGTGGGGCATTTTCCCCACGGGGATCTCTCCCACCCGGCGTCCTTCCTCCAGATCCAGAATGCCCACGGTTCCGTTCCCCTCCTCCGCCACCACCACGGCTTTCCCATCCGAAGAAACCTTGATTCCCTTGGGGGTGCTGCCCACGGGAATGGTATCCAGCACCGCGCCTGTGGAAAGACGAACCACAAAGACGCGGTCTTCAGCCGAACTGGAGGCAAACAGCGTGTCTCCCCCGGGGGTGAGGGCCACATACGTCATCCCCTTGCCCAGAAGGACGGTCTGGAGGGAATCCGGGGAAACCAGGGCTGCCACGGCACCTCCCGCACGGAGGGTGAAGACCACCGGTGTGAACGCCATCATCCAGAGCAACATGATCGGCCTCCTGTTAGCCGTGCGACAGCAGCCCGCCCAGGGCCCCGGTGAGGCTGATGAGCAGGGCCACGACCAGGCTCCACAGCCGGATCCACCGGGGGGAAATCCCCAGGCGGAACAGTCCACCCCACAGGAAAAGGGCAACAGCGGTGGCCAGACCCAGCAGCCGATGCCGGTTCATCCAGATCTCTTTCGGCGTATCCTGGAAAGGACCGGCCTGGAGCAACCCCGCGATCACCGTGGGAACGGCCGCCAGGGCGGCCAGCCACACGAGAATTTCAGCGGAAGTTTCCAAACCGGGCCAGCGCAGGGCCAGCCACACGAACAGCACGGCCACCAGCGCCAGAGCGATCGGGAAATGAACCAGCTTGTTGTGGAAGTGTTCGGTGAGACTCCGGAACAGGTCAGGCGCTTCCTCCGGCACCGTGGAGGACGCCGGTGGGAGATTCGCCGCCCCGGAGGTGTCCTGAATCCGGATGGAATCCGGAGCAGGGCGGCTTCTGTGTCCTTCATGTGCTGAAAGCCTGCCCGCTGCCAGCAAAAGCATCAGCAGCAAAGCCGCTGTCCCCCGCCTCGCGAATTGCTTCATGGGCCCTCCTTGACAGGCTGGAGATACCGGGATGGATCTTTCCGGAACGTCTCCAGCGTTTCTCTGGATTCAAAGTAATAGGCCTTCCCCCGATAGCTGTATATCAGCGCCCGGGCCTTGTTCACCTTCCGCCCGCTGACGGGGTCCACGGCCCAGACAAACCGGTCAGGATTGGCCTGTATGGCGGCCGCGCAGCCCGGGCAGCAACCGTAATAGGTTTCTCCGTTCACCTCCACGGGGATGAGGTCCCGGGGATAAACGTCGTCCTGGGTCATGCACACCCGGGATGCCGGGACGATTCCGTCCGTCACCCTCCCCTCCATGCCGGTTGTCTCCTCCCCGGAGGGGGGAAGGAGCGGTCCTCCCCGCCGGGCCCACGTTTCCACATCCGGTCCCACAAAGACCCACCGATACCCGAGGTCTTTCAGGATGCGTGCGGCCTTCCGGGCCCGCTCACCCTTCTGACTGTAGACCACCAGGGTTTCTGCAGGAAGGCCCCGGGCAGAAGTGAGGGATTCAAGGGGAATCAGGGTGTCCGTGCCGGGAAGGACGCCCTGAGCGTGCTGCTCCTCTGTGCGCACGTCCACGAGCAGGAAAGACCGTTTCCCTTCACGCCGCTCGCCAATCCAGGTGGTGAACTCCCCGGGGGACAGGTCCTGTCCCCCGGGATCTGTTCCTCCCGAAAGAAAGAAGGGCATCAGCCAGACAAATCCCTTCATCCGGACACCTCCTCAGGGTGCATACCCGTGTTCCAGGTTCAGGATGGTTTCCCGATCCATGAAATAGTCGTTGAACATGGTTTCATACTCAAAGGCCAGGAGAAGTTTGAGGGAATGGCTCTGCTCAAAACCCAGCAACCCCTGAAGGCCCCCGGAGACCTGCTCGTATTCGTACTGCAGGCCCACGTCCATGCCGGCGCCCACCTGATAGAAGAGGCCAGCCACAGCCTTGGCGCGGCTTGCGTTCTGATCCGGATAAACCCGATAGGCTCCGGTCAGGGCAAAGAACAGGCGGGGCACCTGATAGGGACTCCGGAGGAAGCTCAAGCTCACCACGCCCGCAAAGCTGCGGACCCGGGAGAGATCCCGGCGCTGCTGCAGCGTGGCGGAACGATAGGCATCCAGACCCGGTGTGTAAGAGCCCTGAAGGCGGAGCTCCCAGTTGGCAAGGGGGTCCAGGGTCAGGTTGAGGTCCAGACCGGCGGTGATGGCGTGGAGCAGGGCATCCCCGGCATCATCCACCCGCTGGACGTCATAGCGGATGCCGGCCTTTCGGATCCGGCCGGTAAACCGGACAGGTTCGGGCAGACGATAGGCAATCTCCACCGAAGCCATCTGCACACCGAAGCGATCCATCAGATTGCCTGCGCTGTCCGTGACCGCCAGATTGCTGAGCTGGATGCGTTCCATCCAGCGGGCCTGGCGCTGGAAAAAGGTCATCCGGGCCACGTTGCCGTAGAGGTGGTATTCTGTGGCCGGTGCGTCGGTGAAGGCGTTGAGCACATAAGCATAGTCCACCAGGTCATCATCCCGGAGGGTGGGGAACTCCAGCACAAAGTTTTCCAGACGGGTGCGCCCGAGGAGGAACTCCCAGCCCTGACTCCACCAGAACACGTGGGCCTGGTCAAAATAGATCTGACCGAGACGGCTGTCCGCATCGGGAAAGGTGAACCCGAGCACGGTTCCCATCACCTGGCCGCGATTCACGCCATAGAGTTTGCGGTCCAGCCGCAGCAGAAGATCGGTGTCGGAAAAATCGTTGACAAGCTCGGTTTCCTGATTGCCTCTCCACCGGGCCAGTTCCGTGTTTAGGGACACCAGTCCCCGGCCTCCGAGGGTGATCCGGGGACGCACTTCCTGGGCCTGCATCCCTGCGGGAAGCCCCAGCCCTCCCAGCATCGTCAGCATCATCAGCATCCGGCCCTTCATCTCCTGACCTCCTTTACTGATCCAGGCTCACCATGGGCTTGAACCCGTCCCGCTCGGCCATCTCTTCGTAAACGAGCAGGGTGAGCATACCGCCCGGATAGATCCCGTTGTTGGTCACCCGGGTGGTGATGTGGTCGTGGAAGGTCCAGTAGCCGGGGTTATATCCCTCAATCACGATGTCTTTGGTCTGACCCGGCGCAATGTCCAGCGTGTTCATCTTGATGGGCTGGGGAAGGGGATTCCCATCCACCGCCACCCACCAGAACTGATGCCCGTGAAGGTGAAGGGAATGGATGAGCTCGCCGGCGTTGATCAGGCGGACCCGGATGGTTTCCCCCTGGCGGATCAGGAGGGGATCGGTCATGGGATAGGATTTTCCGTTGATGGCAAAAAAGTTGGGATTCAGGTCCGCCCCCTCCCGGCTCTGATTGCGCTCCGGCAGATAGGGGGGAATCCACCCCTCTTCCACCGCTTTCAGGAATTCCTGGACGTTTTTGAACACCGCCAGGGTGCGTCCATCCAGCTTCCCGTGCTTCATCAGCCAGATCCGCTGCTTCATCCGTTCCAGCATCCGGTTGAACTCGTCCCGGAGGAAGAAGGAATCAAAGGTTTCCAGGACCAGCGTGTAGTCCCGGCTGTACTGAAAGGTCTTTTTGATGGGATCGTCGTCGGACTCAATGATGATGGCCCCGTGCATGGCGTGGGCCATGTGGAAGGGTGTGGCAAAGTGGCAGTGATACCACCGGGTCCCGGCCGGATAGGCCCGGAATTTATACACGAAGGTCTGGCCGGGCATCACCGGCTTCTGGGTCACATACGGAACCCCGTCGTGCTCGTAATACACGTCCACACCGTGCCAGTGGATGGTGTGGAGGAGTTCGGTTTTGTTGGTGAAGTTGACCTTCACCCACTCTCCCTCTTTCACCCGGATTTCCGGGCCGGGAACCTGACCGTTGAAGGTGAGCATGTGGAGGCGGACACCGGGAAGCAGTTCATGCAGGGTGGTCACCACCTCAATGTTGAACTCCCGGTCATAGGTGATGGCGTCGTCTTCCTTCGGGGGGATGGGGATCTCTTCTTTCTCCCGCCATTCAAAGGTCTTCCACTCATAGGCTCCCAGTTTCCCCGCAAGCAGCATCCCTGCAGCCCCGAGGGCCGCAGACTGGAGAAACCCCCTCCGGCTCACCCGGGCGGTTTCCTCCCTGTGTGTCTTTCCAGCCATACAGTTGCCTCCTTTTCCCCTACCCCACTCTGTCGCTCCCCGGGGGTCCACCCCGGGGAGCGGGTTTTCACACAAACCGGGACTCAAAGGGCACCGGGTTCTGCACGGTGAAGGCCGCCGGGCACTTCTGATCGGCCAGAGCCCGGATCTCCTCCAGAACCTCCGGCGGGGCGTCGGCCTCCACATCCAGCTCCACCCACACCTTCTCCACAATGGGTCCTTCCTCCACCTCAAACACCGCTTTCATATTCACCACGGAGGCCCCCCGGACCGCGAAGCGCCGGATTTCCACCCCCTTCTGGGCGGCGATGGTCATGAAGGTGGTGGCATAGCAGGCGAGCATGGCGAACACGCAGTATTGCACAGGGTTGGGTGCGGTTCCCTCACCGCCGCTCGGGGGGGGCTGGTCTGTGACGAGTTCCACCTGACCCTGGGGATATTCCAGGGTGGCCTTGAACTGGCCGGGACCGTTTACCACCAGCCACTGGCCCTCCACCCGGAACTCCTTTTTCTCCGGGAACTCCCCCCGGAGGAGTTTCTCACGGGTTTCTTCCAGCGCTTTCAGGTTGATGCGGTTTTTCACCATGATGCGACCTCCTTGCTGTTTTTAACGCAAAAACCTTAAAAGGCGTAGTGCACGCCCACAATGCCCTTTTCTCCCCCGCGAGCCTGGGGATCATAAAGATATTCCGCCAGCACCTTCACGTTGGGAGAAAGATAAACCTGAAAATAGCCGTTCAGCCAGTAGCCCCTGTCAGGAAAGGCTCCGGTTTCCGCCCCCACGTGCTGAAGGGATGCCGGGGTTCCGGTGGGACCTTCTTCGGGACGGAGATTCCGGAACCCTTCCAGCCGCAGGCCGGCCAGCCAGGTGAAGGAGGGGATATAAGTGAACTCCAGATAACCGGTGACGAACTCTCCGGGATCGTTGTCGCCGTGGGGATTGTCGTCATACCCGTAATACCCCACTCCGCTCAGCAGCAGCCGGGGACTCAGATAGAGATCAAAGTCCACCCCACCCCTCCGGTACTGGTCCGTGGCATGGCCTCCCACCGCGAACAGTCCGGGCTGACCCGGCATGTTCTCCTCAATCTCCGCCTGCCCCACCT